>CAZKEW010000067.1:0-11425 GCA_964551885.1 uncultured Eubacteriales bacterium | reverse complement strand
CATTCTTTTCACCCTCACCCCGACCCTCTCCCCTCAAGGGAGAGGGATGACTTTTCTCTCTCATTTTTATGAATAGTCCAGGTTAGACAGGTATGGATAATATTTTCAAACAGAATTCTCTGCGGCAGTCAGCAGCTTAAACCCGGTGCTTGACGAGATCCCTGACTCCCTCCAAGAGAAGGTCGATGTCTTTATAAGTGATATAAATCGGCGTGGAGACTCTCACAGCATAAGTTCCGGCCTCTTTGCTCCCGATCGTCCTGACCACGAGATTATACTTTTCCCGGACATAATCGACGACCTTCGCCGGGTCCACTCCGTCCAGGGAGAAAGCGGTCAGGCCGCCGGAGAGATAGGGATCGTCCGGTGTATGAACTTTCACACCCGGAATCTTGCGCAATTCCTGCTTCAGGTAGCCGGCCAGGGCTTTGATTCGCCTCTCAATCCTCTTCCTGCCGATGGCATTCTGAAAATCCAGAGCTTCACCCAAGGCGAAGACGAGAGCATCAGCGTCCTGGCCGTGGGTCTCATATTTTCGCGCGTCTTTGTAGGTGTCCCATCCGCCCGTGACGATCGTCGGCCAGAGCTTATCCTGGGCCTCTTTCCGCACATAAAACAGCCCGACTCCTGTCGGCGCCCCCAGCCACTTGTAAGGGCTGGAAGCAAAAAAGTCCACACCGAGCTCTTTCATATTGAGGTCGAGCATCCCTATGCCGTGAGCGCTGTCCGCCTGGATGAGGATTCCCTTCTCATGGGCTAACTGGCTCAGTTCTTTAATGGGTGAAATAAGTCCTGAGACATAAACAGTATGGCCGACGCTGATAATCTTGGTCCGGGGTGTGATGGCTGCGGCAACGGCATCGACAATCTCCTTAACGCCTTTCGGGGGAAGGCCGAAGGGCACTTGCTTGATCACGATCCCGTATCTTTTTTCCTTGAGCTTCCAGGGATTTATGGACCCGGGATGCTCCATATTGGAGACGATGACTTCGTCTCCTTCTTTCATATCCAGACCGTTGACCACAAAATTGAGGCCTTCTGTGGTGTTGTGCGATATCACGACCTCTTCAGGCGAGGCATTGATGAAATTGGCCAGCTTCATCCGCACTTCATCTTTTAGCGTGGGAATGAAATTATAGACATCGTAAGGATTGGTGACCTGCACCCGGAAATACTTCATCAGGGTGTTGAAAACGGGTTTCGGCATCGGGCCGACAGTGCCGTTGTTCATCATGATAAGTCCGTCCTCGAAGAGGAATTGCTTCCTGATGCCCTCCCAGTAGAGCCCGTCCGGGGACTCGTCTCCGATGTATTTCTGATTGAGCGAAGAGATGCTTTGATAAACGGCTGCCGTGGCTTTGTTCAAGAACGCAAGGGAGACGGCCGACCCCGCAGCCAAATACCTGAAAAAATCTCGCCTCGAAAAACCCGACGACGATTCCTCGGACAGAATGCC
Organism: uncultured Eubacteriales bacterium; assembly: GCA_964551885.1. Taxonomy (GTDB): domain Bacteria; phylum Acidobacteriota; class Aminicenantia; order Aminicenantales; family UBA8522; genus CAZKEW01. Next base: position 9,969 of record CAZKEW010000067.1, on the reverse strand, counting down.
AACGGTTGTTTCAGAATTGTCTTTCATCCCGGACCTCCTTTTTTGCCTTATTTTATTTTGTCAAGAGGGATTCTGTCAAACGCAGTAATTATGATAGGTTATTTAAAATTCATCTTGCCGAGGCGGCATTGATAAGGCGGATGACTAGACAGCCTTTTCCGAGACCGGACCCGGATGCAAAAGAAGGTCAATGGACCGAGTTAAGACATGAAAATCCAGGGGCTTGGCAAAAAAATGACCGATAGAATAGCGGGTCAGGTCCTCAAGCTTGATCGAATCCGGATGGGCCGTGATGAGGATGGCTTCTCCCCGGTATCCCATTTCCCGAAAGCGGCCGATTAACTCGAGCCCGCTGAGATGAGGCAGCCTATAATCGGCGATGATCAGGTCAAATTTGAGATTCTTGAATTGCCGCAAGGCCTCTTCAGAATCCTTGGCCAAATAGACGCGATAGCTTTTCTTGAGCATCAAGGAGAACGTTTTCCTGATGGACTCATCGTCGTCCACGACAACAATCTTTTTCTCCAGCATTTCCAGGACCTCTTTCTCCAAATATAGAGTTGCATTTTTTGTGCCAAACCTGAGGAATTCCCGGTTCCCTGAGGATATCAGGGGAAAGAGGCTTCCGAACCCATGTCCGGCAAAAAATATTTACAGGGAAGATAAAATCATTTACAGATGGAGTTTATATTCTCTGATTTTTTTGTCCAGCGTCGGCCGGCTGATCTGCAGAATCTGGCTGGCCCGCGTTTTGCTTCCTTGGGCGGCGTCCAAAACATGCTGAATATAGCTTTTCTCCACCTCCTGTAACGGAACTAGATCTCCGGGAAAGAGCTTTTTTTCCGCTGATTCGAGGGGCAAGTTCTCTTTGAGGACCACATCGCCCTTGGCCAGGATGACGGCGCGGGTGAGCGCATTCTCGAGTTCCCGGACATTTCCCTTCCAAGGCAGGTCCTGGAGAAGCTGCATCACTTCAAGGGGAACTTTCCTGACATTCCTCCGCAGTTCTCGATTGATTTTCTCGAGGAGATAAGCCACGAGCTCAGGAATATCCTCTCTTCTCTCGCAGAGCGGCGGCAGAAAGATCTCCATCACCTTTAACCTGTAATAGAGGTCCTCCCTGAATTGGCCTTTATTGATCAGCGCCTTCAAATCATGGTTGGTCGCGGCAATGATCCTCGCCTCAGTCTTAAGGATCTTCTCGCCGCCCACCTTCATAAAATCTCTCGTTTCGATGACCCGGAGAAGCTTCGATTGGAGGTTTGGGGAAATGTCGCCGATCTCATCGAGAAAAAGAGTTCCTTTGCCGGCGATCTCAAATTTCCCCTTTGTCTCACAGACCGCATCCGTGAAAGCCCCTTTCACATGACCAAAGAGCTCGCTCTCGAGGAGAGTGTCGGAGATGGCGGAGCAGTTAATGACAATAAATGGCTCATCGCGGTAGGGACTGCTGTAATGAATGGCTTTAGCCACGAGCTCTTTGCCTGTCCCGCTTTCTCCCTGGATGAGGATATTCGTCCGCGTGTTGGCCACAGAACCGATGAGCTTGAAAACCTCCCTAATTTGGGGCGAACGGCCGATGATATTATCGATGGTGTATTCTTTTTGTTTTTCCTCGACGAGATAGCTGACCTTTTCCTCGAGGGCCCTGACCTGAAAGGCCTTTTCCACGGTCAGGTCGAGGTCGATAAAATTGAGCGGCTTGACCAGGTATTCGAAGGCGCCGAGTTTAATGGCCTCCACAGTCGTCCGCATATCATCAAAAGCAGTCATCACCAAAACGTAAGTCTTTTTATTCCTCTCCTTGATTTTCCTCAAGACCTCAAGCCCGTCGGTGCCGGGAAGACGGATGTCCAGGAGGACCAGCTCCGGACAGGACTCAGCAAATTTCTGTATCCCCTCTTCCCCGTCCTCAGCCTGGTAGACCTCGAATCCTTGCTTGGCGAGATGCGACGAAAGAGTTTTGCGGATCAAGCGATCGTCATCGATGATCAGAACGGATTTCATGTTTTCCCCTCGCAGGGAATTTGGACTTCAAAAGAAGTCCCATTCCCCATATTTTTCACGACTTTGATGGCGCCTTTATGCTGTTCCACAATTTTTCTGGCATTGGCCAGACCTAAGCCGAACCCGGAAGGCTTGGTGGTGAAGAAGGGCTCGAAGATATTCTCCCAGTCTTTCTCCGGAATCCCGCAGCCATCATCCGAGATTCGGACCTTGATTTTCTTGACACCATCTTTTTGAACCACAGACAGGGCTAGCCTGACCTTCCCTCCTACTTCAACAGCTTCCGAGGCGTTCCTGAGAATGTTCAGGAAGACCTGCCTCATTTTATCTCCATCCACAAGGACTTGCGGCAAATCCTCAGCGTAGTCTCTTTCTAAGATGATCTTCTTCTCTTCGAAAGAATCGTGCATCATTTTGACCGCTTCTTCCACGATCTGCTCGACAGAGAAACGTTCGAGGCGGAGGTCGGAAACCCGGGTGAAATTGAGGAGCTCCTTGATGAACTTTTCGATCTGGCCGATTCCTTCCTGGGAGATGTTTAAATGCTCTTTTTCGTCTTCATCCAACTGCTCATTCTGAAGGATTTTCTGGATGTTGAGCTTCACGGAGGTCAAAGGATTCCTGATCTCATGGGCGATGGTTGCCGAAATCCGGCCGATGGAAGCGAGCTTTTCGGCCTGGATGAGCTTGCGATGCGCTTCCTCCATTCTTTTTCTCGTTTGGAGCAGGTCCCGGGTCATTTCATTGAAGCTCTGGGCTAAATCGCCGATCTCATCCTGGGATGAGATCCTGATGTTCTGCGAAAAATCTCCCCTGGAGATGCGCACTGTTCCCTCCAACAATTTTTTCAGGGGCCCGGTGATGCGTTTGGCCAGAAGACCGGACCCGATAACACCCAGCAGAAATCCTCCGCACCCGATCAAAATCAGGACGAGGCGGGTCTGGCGAATCTCCACCTGCATGTCTTCCAGGGAAAGCCCGACTTTGACCGACCCCCATTTCGTTGAAGAAGCCGCGGCGAAGATGGGAATCTCGATCTCGATGATGGGCAGGTTTTTATTATCTTTTTTAAAGCTTATCGATTCGATAAAAAAACTCTCGGCGCTGACATTTTCCGGAAGCCGGCTGCAGCAAGTAATCTCCTCGTTATCTTTCACCCGGTCACTGGCCACAAAGAGATTCCTGAACCGGTCGTAGAAGACAACATAGAGGAGGTTCTCGTCGGTCTTGTCTTCGATATTTTTTTTGACTCCGTCGATATCCCAGAATTTCAGCATCTCGAGGTTCAAATAGGCGATATTTCTGGCAATCAGGATCCCCCTCTTTTTGGCTCCTTCGACAATGGTCTTGACCTCTCTTCCCTGGATCACAAAGAGGATCGACCCGACAAGCAGGATAAGGATGAAGGTGATGGCAATCATAAACCTCGTGTAAAGCGAGATTTTCAACCGGACCTTCTTCTCTTTCACTTAGCCAACCAAATTTCCTTGGCGTCGAGATACAAAAATCCCAGGGGCGGTATTTTGGCTCCTCTGACATAGGGCTGAAGAGCCAAACGCTGCTGCCTCGAAAACAGGGGCAGAGCGGGAATATCCGCGTAGAGGATTTCTTCAATCTTATGGAAAAGCGAAATCCTTTCCGTCCAACTGCGCTCGACCTCCGCCCTTTTGGCCAATTCGTCCAGCTGCGGGCCGGAGTAGCGAAGCAGGTTCATATTCACGATGGAACTGGAAAGAAACAGAGGCAGAATGATATTTTCCGGGTCGGGAAAGTCCATCATCCAGTCGATGATAACCAAGTAAGGTTCTTTCACGGGCTTGAGTTCTTCTGTGGATTTATAATATTTCATCTTCAACTTTATCCCCAAATCAGCCAACTGGTCTCTCAGCACTCGATAGACTTTCAGGTCCTCTTCTCGCTTTGGTTGCTCAAAAAAGACAGTCAAGGGTGGAAATTCGCTTCCTTCAAAATAGCCTTCTTGGCGAAGGATAGTCCTCGCCTCCTCCGGGTTAAAGTTACCCTTATCATCCAGAGGGAAAAAACCAGGCAGCTTTGCCGGGATGTAGTTGTCCGTCACCTGAGGGACGGTATCGAATCGGAATGCCGCCTTGGCGATCTCTTTTTTATCGATGCCGAGAGAAATGGCCCTGCGCACCGCCTGCCGGTCAAGGGGCGGGATATGGCAGCTCATCCCCAAGAACAGGGTATTAAAACTATCGTTTTCCAAGACTTGGCAGTTTATCTCAGAAAGCTTCTCGGAAATATAGGGAATGATATCAATGTCCTTCTGCAGAAAATGATCGAGGGTATAATGAGGGCTGAATTCGATCGCGCCCAAATAGGGTTTCTTCCCAAAATAGTCGTTGTTCCGTTCCAGCCGGACTCCGACGATCTCTAACCTGGGACTTCTGAGCCAATAGGCAAATTTAAAAGGACCCGTGCCCTTAGGCTTGAAAAAGAAGTCTTTTCCTTGATCGAGGACGAGGTCGCGGGGGATGATTTTGCAAAAATTCATGCTTAAAAGATAAAGGGCGGAAACATAAGGATATCTCCACTGAATCTCAAAGGTGTATTTATCGCGAACCTTAAACCCCTCCACGTCCTTTGCCTCTCCTTCCCAGTAATCCTGCGCTCCCAAGACCTTGGAGGTGAAATATTGATAATAGGGACCGGCAGTTTCCTTGTTGACTAACCTTTCTAAAGAGAACTTGACATCCTCGGCCTCGAGCTCTCTCCCGTGGTGAAACTTAACGCCCTTCCTCAGATAAAAGGTGGACTTTTTCCCATCCTCGGAGATGACCCAGTATTCAGCCAAGGAAGGGATGACATTCAAATTCTGGTCCAGCCTGACCAGCCCGTCATAGATTTGCTCCATGACAAAGAGCTGGGGCTCTTTAGCAGGGTCCAGGCTGGGCCGAAAAACATCGATGAACGCCTTCACCCGTAAAGTCCCGCCATGAACTGGCTCATCGGCCGGCCTTTTGGCGGCTGAGGTTTGCGGAGGCAAGACCAGGGCGGCGAGGAAAATGAGAAGAAGAGACAGAAGAGGGGCGTTTTTACGAGACATTAAGCTTATCCTCATGATAGAAAAGAACTCTCAGGAATGCAAATGGGAGCAAATTCTATGCCAATCCCCTCCGCCGAAACCCTCTAATTCCATTTGTAAACTTTTTTTACATTCTTTGACCTCATTTGACATTTATTGCGCCCGGTTATATATTTCCTGGCGATAACATCCTGGAAATTTGTGAAAAAAATCATCATCATCCCAGCCTTCAACGAAGAAGCCAATATCGAAAAAGTCCTCTCCTCGGCGAAGGAATTCTGCCCTGATTTTGACATCCTGGTTATCAATGACGGCTCAACCGACAGGACTTCAGAAATAGCCAAATCTTTTCCCTTTGCCAAGACAATCGACCTCCCTATCAACCTGGGAATCGGCGGGGCTGTGCAGACGGGTTTTCTCTACAGCCAGAGGAACGGCTTTGACCTTGCCGTCCAGATTGACGCCGACGGACAGCACAAACCCTCCGAAGTCCCAAAAATCACCGAACCGCTTCTTCGCAACGAAGCTGATGTCGTGATCGGGTCAAGATTCATAGAAAGAGGTTCTTACAGGAAAATGACGTTCCGCAGCCTGGGAATCAAACTCTTCTCCTTGACGAACAAAATCCTGCTCAAAGAAAAAATCACCGACAGCACTTCGGGTTTTCGCTCGTACAATAAAAAAGCCATAGGCATTTTAAGCGTGAACTACCCGGATGACTATCCCGAGCCGGAGGCAATCTACATCTTGAAGAGAAACGGACTCAGAATCAAAGAGGTCCCGGTGGAGATGACGAGCCGACTCGGAGGGAAGTCATCAATCAGCGTTTTCGAATCCATTTATTATATGATCAAAGTCTTTCTGGCCATTTTTGTCTTGATGTTAAGAAAACAAAAATAGAGGAATACGATGGAAAATGTCCAAGTTTTCAGGATTCAAATCCTGGCGGTCATCGGGAGCGGCCTCTTGATTATTTTCATCCTTGAGCTCATCCGGAGGAAGAGGCTGAAGGAAGAATTCTCCGTCCTCTGGCTGGGGATGGGGATCATCTTTTTGGTCATTTCTTTGTTCAGGAAGCTACTGGATAAATTCTCCTTATTGGTCGGGATCGGCTATCCTCCCGCAGCCTTATTCCTCATCTTGATCATGGGTCTAACGGTTATCCTGATTCATTTTTCTATCGCCATATCCGAGCTCAAAGAGGCCAATAAGAAGCTGGCTCAGGAGCTGGGACTCTTGAGAAAGGAATTCGAGGAGAAATGAGGAGGTTTAGGATGAAGGGAATGGAAGTATTCTTGCTCTCGGTCGTCATCTGGACAGCCGTCCAAGTCCTGCTGAAAATGGGCCTGAATAAACTTACGGGCAGCGAAGTCAACTTCAACTTTTTCATCAAGGCGTTGGCATCCTGGCCTGTCCTCGCGGGACTTTTTCTCGCCGTCGTCGGCTCCCTCATCTGGTTCGTTGTTCTCAGCCGGTTCGAGCTGAGCTATTCGAACCTCATGGTCAGCCTCACCTTTGTCCTTGTCACGCTGGCTTCGGTGGCATTCTTCAAGGAGCATATTTCAGTCCTGCGGTGGATTGGGGCGGCACTGATCGTCCTGGGCGTTTTTCTTGTCTCTCAATCCCGATAAATAGCCTTGCCTGATGATGACGCAAGAAGGCTGGGTTTCCTACGAGGATCATCTGGAAAACCTCTGGGATGAGTTTGTCAAAAAGCATCCCCACGGCCGATTCATTCACTTAACCGGATTCAAAAAAACTGTTGAATCTGTCTATAAGCTCCGGCCGAATTATTGGGTTTACAGCCAGAGCGGCGAAATCAAAGCCCTTTTCCCTTCCTTTTTTCACAAAAGCATCCTCTACGGGAAAAGGCTGGTCTCCCAGCCTTTCTCAGAATACGGCGGCATTCTCTTCTCCCCCAACCTTGAGGCCGGCCAGAAGCTCGACATCCTGGCCGAATTCCCATCGGTCATTGAAAGGAGCAAGGAAAGAGGCCATTTTGATTATGTGGAGATGCGCTGTTTTCCTGACTTTCAAGGGCTCGATTGCGGTCTTTTAAAAAAAGAGAGCCTCTATTCTTACGGAACCCTTCGCCTCGATAAAGACTTCAAATTATGGAATCATGTGGACTACAGCGTCCGGAAGAACATCAAGAAAGCTCTGAGCTCTAACCTGAAATTCGAGGTCGGGACGGCCGCAGAAGAGATCAGCAAGATTTTCTACCCCCTCCACCTCCAAAGCCTCAAAAGGCTGGGCAGCCCGCCCCATCCCCTCGCTTATTTTCTCACCTTGCAGAAAAACCTAAAAGACCACATGATGATCTTCATCGCCCGGCGCGAGGAAACCTCCGTCTCGGCGCTGCTCGGCTGGACCGTTGGAAATTCCGTCCATATCACAGACATTGCGTCCGACGAGAAATATTTCCCTTTGAGAGGCAATGATTTCCTCCATTTTGAGTTCATTCAATGGGCCATTTCCCATAATTACAAATGCTTTGATTTTGGACCCGTCAGATATCCCGGACAGATGAGATACAAAAAGAAATGGGGCATCGAGCTTCACGAATATTCCTACTTTTATATCCTCCTCCGGAAGATGAAGAGGCCGCTGTCTGACCGAAGCTTTCTTGGGCGGACAGCTTCTTCTGTTTGGAAACTTCTTTTTCCCCGCAGCATGGCAGCAAAAGCGGGAAAATTTTTGAGGAGGCAGCTTTCCATTTGATGAACCTCGAAAGGCTTCTCCCCTTCCTGAGATGCATCTCTTGCGGCGGCAACCTGCGACATGATGACCAGAGATTAATCTGCCTCGGATGCGACCAGAGCTATCCGTTAATTAACGCAATCCCGGTCCTGCTCCAAGCAGACAGCGAGGAAAAGGTGTGGGAAGACTATTTTCGCGAACTCTCCAAAAAGAGGGGAGATACGGCGGCAGCCAACAGCTATTTCAGCCTGAAAAATTTCAATTTCGTCAGGGGCAATCTGTCGAGACTCATCGGCGAGGTCAAGAATCTGGCCATTCTCGATGTCGGCTGCGGGACGGGACACTTTTCCGGGTCTCTGGCCAAAAATAACCTCGTCGCGGGGGTTGACATATCGCTCGAGATGCTCGCCTATGCCCAAAAGAAAGGGCTTTCTGTCGTCCAATCATCCGGAAAAAGACTCCCTTTCGAGAAGGGAAGCTTTGAGCTTGTCATCGCCAACAATGTCATTCAATCATTCAAGGAGGGAAGACCTTTTATTCATGAACTGGTGCGGGTGACAAAGCCGGGAGCAAGGATTATTGTCAGCTCCTCCAACGGAGAGAATTTTACCCTGAGTTTCTTCAAAATCATCGAAAAAAGAAAATATAGGCATCTTAGAGTCTATGCGGCGGAAGAGCTCAGACAATTTTTTCTCTCGGCCGGCTGCCAAGTCGAGTCTGTCCTATTCCTTCATTTTCCGTTTGGAAAGGCCCGAAGAGTCCGGGGAAATGAGACTCTTCATTTTTTTAATCGACACCTGGCTACGACTATTGCCGTTGAGGCGGTTAAGCCTCAGGATTATCGAGATGATTAACCTGCTCACGTTTGATATCGAAGAATGGTTCCAGGCCAATTATCCGGAAGTCGAATCGCCAAATAAGTTTGAACATGATGAGAGGTTAGAATTCAACGTCCGGAGGCTTCTCAACCTCTGCGAAAGGCACAAAACCAGAGCCACCTTCTTTATCTTAGCCCAGACCGCGGAGAGATACCCGGGCGTTATCCTCAGGATAAAAGAGAGAGGCCACGAGATTGCCTCCCATGGATATCATCACGCTCTCGTTTATCAGCAGGCCGCCGAAGAGTTCGCCGCGGACCTCGGAAAATCCCTTGACATCCTGGAAGGGATAACCCAAGAAAAAATCTTAGGATACAGGGCTCCTTCTTGGTCCGTCTTTTCCTATCTCGAATGGTTTTATAAAACCCTCGAAAGAAACGGGCTCGTCTATGACTCGAGCTTGTTCCCGGCAAAGACCTTTCTTTTCGGCGACAAGCAGGCCGGGAGGTTTCCCCACAGGATAAACGGCATTACAGAATTTCCGGCTTCGACTTTGAGTTTCCTAGGCCGGAGAATTCCTTTTGCCAACGGATTTTTCTTCCGATTTTTCCCCTCTTTTTTTATCAAAATGGGAATAAATATCTTAAACAAAAGAGGCCAGCCAGCCATGATCTGTCTTCACCCTCGCGAAATCGATGCCGCCTCGCCGAGGCTCGCTCTGCCCCGCAGAGAAAGGTTCATCCATTATGTCAACCTGAAAACAGCGGAAAAGAAATTAGATGCTTTGCTGCGCTCCTTTAAATTCTGTTCCATCAAGGACTATTTATTTCTCTGATTCATTGAAAAGATGGACGTCGTTCACTATAATTTTTTGGCGGATGGAAAAACCTTTGAGATTCTTAAAACGCCATAGCCTCCTCGTCCTCATCCTGCTTATCGTCCTCACCGGGAGCTTTTTCAGGTTTTGGGGAATTTCTTCTGTTTATCAGAGAGTCGATGATATCCCCGTGGCCAAGTATATCGAGACGATTTATTACGGGTACTGGAAACCCGATCCCGTTTTTTACTATCCCATCTTTTTCAACTATATCGTGGCCATAAGCTTGAGATGCCTTTCAGGTATTTTATGGTTCCTCGGCATCCACAAGGATGCCGGCGTCTTCAACTTTTCTTTCGACCAGATCCTCTTTGCGGCGAGATTCATGTCCGCTCTCTTGGGCTCAATGACAATCATATTTGTCTACGTGATAGGAAAAAGGCTGTATTCGGCCAAGGAGGGACTTCTCGCCTCCTTTTTTTTCTCCGTTTCTTTCATTCACATCCTCTACAGCCATCAAATAGTCCTCGATGTTCCGATGACCTTTTTCTACGCTCTGGCGCTCTACTTCTGCGCCTTGC
>CAZKEW010000066.1:0-11428 GCA_964551885.1 uncultured Eubacteriales bacterium | reverse complement strand
TCAATACAGTGCTGCCTTCTTTAAAACCTGGGGAATGCCGGGCTTATTCATCAGCTCTTCGATATCTTTGACCTCCCTCGGGATTCCTTCATTAAAGTCCGGATCTGGAAGAGCTCTTTAACAACATTTTTGGCGTGGGCGGAAGGCCGGAGCCTGGTGTCGAGGTCGCAGGTCCACTCGACCGGAAATTCCTCGATCCTGAGGCCGCGCCGGATTGCCTTGAGGATGATTTCGAGCTCGAAGAGGAATCCGGAAGTGACGAGCCCGGCGTAAAGCTCTCTCGCGACATCGCCCCGATAGACCTTGAAACCGCACTGGGAATCTGAAATCCAGCGGGGAAGTCCGGCGATCAATATGGCGGCTCGATGAAATAGCCGGGAGATCATCCTCCGCTTGAGGGGTTGGTTTCTGCGGATCACCGTCTCTTTCAGGCGGCGGGAAGCAAGTCCCAGGTCCAGTTCTCCGGCAGCGATCCTCTTGATCACAGGGAGAGCGTTGGCGTAGGGAATGCAGGTGCCGCTGTCGGCGTAAAGCACGACCTCCCCCTTGCTTTCGAGGACACCGCGCTTGACGGCCGCGCCTTTTCCGGAATTCTTCTCCAGTCTGAGAACAACCTTTTTCACCGAGGGAGGAATATTCGCCCGACGGGCGGCTTCAACCGTATCATCTGAGCTCCCGTCATCGACGACGATGATTTCGCCCTCAAGCCCCGCCTCGCCAAAGAACGAAGCGGCCGCTTCCACATCGCGGCCGATTTTTTGCGATTCGTTGAAGGCCGGGATGACAATCGAGATATCCATGAAAACTTCACTCCCCCGCGCGGCTTTTTAGAAACTCCTCCCAAAGGTCGTTGCGGACATGGAGGACGAGGAATACCTCGGGGCGCAAGCCATAGTATTCCGATCGGTATATGTCCATTAAGGAAGATCCCAATTTAGCCGCCTCCTCGGCAGACGAAATAATCAAAGGAGGTGTGCCTATCTCGCCGGCCTCCTCGGCATTCTTCCAATAGCCCACGCGGCCAAAGTCCCTCAAATACCAGGGCAGAGGCCAGGTCTCATAGGGGCTGGCGACGACTTTAATCAGCATCTGTTTGCCGTCTGGATCAAAAAAAGCCAGGTCTTCAACGCGCCGGATGAGCTTCAAGAAATCCGGGGTTGTCTGGGCATAGACATAAGGATTGCGGGGGTCGGCAGGAAAAATAAAATTTGCCCGGTAGCTCTGTGCCGTTAGGTTGAGGAATCCGGCGCTCAGCATAAGCAATATCAAGGCGCGGCCATATTTTTTCGGGCAAGCCTCGAGGATTAATGCAGCGCCTCTTCCGGCAAGCAGGACAAATCCGATATAAAACGGGAGAAGGTTCCAGGGAGTTTTATAGGGGATGACTGAATAGGCGGCTGTCGCCGCAACCGTATAAAAAAAGCTGAATTGCAGGAAAGAGCGGTCGGGCTGTTTGAGTCTCCTGACTTTGAACGCCGCAACGCTTCCCGCAACGGCCAAGACGAGGATGAAAGCTTCGCTCCAAAAAAGCTTCGCCGCACCTTTGGAGAAGGCGAGAATTTGAAAATAGTAAGACCAGGGTTGAATGTGAAAGCCGCCTTCCCCGGCCCGGATAAAATAAATCCTGAACGTGAGCAGCGAATCGAGGAAGCCCTTCGAGTTTTGAAAAAAAGAAGTAAAAAGGAGAAGAGAAGTGAGAAACGCCGCGGCCAGGGCAAGAATCAGATGGACAAGCAGCGATTCTATTTTGTTTTTTTGCTTTTCTTCTTTTTTATTGACATCTTTTTTTTGCGCTCTTTCTTCTTTTCGTCTTTCTCCTTTCCGCAGAATTAGGGCCAAAGCGAGAGCAACGGCAATCGCTCCAAACGCTATGACCGAGGTTTCTTTTGTGGCATACATCATTCCCGCAAAAATGCCCGCCCCCAAAGCCCAGCCCCATGACGGCTGCATGATATAGCGCCAGAGAAAAGCTATAAATCCCGTGACGAAAAAGACAAGAAGTGTTTCCTGGATGTAAAAGCGGCTGAAATAGACAACCACCGGAGAAACGGCCAGGCATAATGCGCTCCAGAAAACGGCGGCCCGTCCCAGCGCCGGCGTAAGAATGAGGAGAAGAAGAATCGTCACGATGCTGAAAAATGCTGGCACCAGGCGCAGCGATTTCTCGCTCAGCGAGGCCAGCGTGTTCGCCCCAAAAACTCGGGCAAAAGGCAGCGAGAGATAATAAAGGCTTGGCCCGTGATGGTCTTCCTTATCGTAGCGATATTCGCCTTGTTCGAGCAGCGCGGCGAATTTGAGGGCCTGGTTGGCCTCGTCATGATGCATGGGCCTGAGGCCAAGGCCTGCGAAGCGGAAAATAAGCGCCGCAAGAATAGCTAATAAGAAAAGCCCGGCAAAGGCCCTTTTATTCATTTTGCCGGCGTGCCGTAAACCTCCACTTCGACATAATGGTTCATGTCGTTCGCCGTGTTCCCGTTGCTCCAGAGCCGCAAATACCTCGCCTTGATGCCCCGCGGGTCGACGAGCTTGCCTTCGTATGTCTCGATATACTCCTTGTCCTTTCCCACGCCGAGCCCGGAAGAATTGTCGTGGTCATTATTAAAGATTGTCGTGACTCCGGTGACAAAGTCTTTGTCTTCGGAAACCTGGACGATGACATCGCGGTAAACGCGGGCCTGGCTGTGGTAATGCCAGACTAGGATGGCATAAAGGTTATAAGGCGCTTTGAGGTTGACCTGGACCCACTGTTTCCCCGGGCCAAGCTCGACAAAATAGCCGTCTTCTCCTGATTTCTCGCCGTCCGTGACGAATCCCAGCTCACCGATGACGGGCTGCATATCACTCGAGGTCACCGGTCTATTCAGCGAGACGAGCTTTGTTCCCTTGGGAACGAAAAACGCACCGCGCGGCTTGCCGGTTATTTTTTCCAGGTTCGGGCTGGTGATATTCCGCGGCGTGCCGATGAACATGGGCTTGGGAAGCTGGAGCTTGAGTTCTTCTTTCTCTTGGTCCTGCGCCTTCAACGGACTTCTGACTGCCGCGATCAATCCGAACAGGAAGGCAACTGCGGCAATAAATAACAGACTTTTTTTCATCATAAAAAACTCCTTTGAAATTTATATGGGTTGCTTAAAAATTTCCTGATTGAAGACCTGAAAAGTTCCCTGATCGAAGATGAGCAGGGCCCAGACTTCGGGATGGCGTTCGCAGTAGCTGCGCACGTCCTCCGGGCTCATGACCATAAAGGCCGTTGAGAGAGCGTCCGCAACGGCAGCTCGAGGATGGGAGACCCAGGCGGCTAAATGCTTTTCGGCCGGCTTGTTTATTCTCGGGTCCTGAATATGACGGCCTTTCACCTCTGTCCCGGAGCCGCTCAGGGCGCGGTCTCTGAGCAGCACGCGCTTTGGCGCACCCGGCAGCGTCCAAATTCCCCCGACGCCCATCGGCCATCCCGCTTCCCCCGGGCTCAGGTCAGGCGCAGAGCCGATAGCCAGCGCTGTGCTTGTTCCGCCGTGAATCAGTGCCCGCTCCACTCCCCAGTCCGCAAGAATAGCTTGTGCTCTATCCAGGGCGTATCCTTTGCCGATCGCGCCGAGGTCTAAATTAACGCTCCTTCCGGTATGCTGAAATGGAGTCTCTTGAATCTTAATTCCGAACCCGCTCTTTGGGCGAAAAACCTCAAAGGCCTTTTCTTGTATTAAGGACCTGAAATTGACATTAAAAGCGCCGTCGGTCTCTGCGCTGACGAGCGCGGCTGTCTTTAAACAGTCATAGGTTTCAAACCCGATTCTCATGGACTGGCCCGGTTGAAGACGGTTGATCTGTCCGATTTCACTGCAGGCATTGAAGCGATTAAAGAGCGTCTCGAGGCGGTCGATTTCCTGGAAAACGGCCTGTGACACCTGACCGGCATACTTTTCATCCGCGTCCGCAATCATTACTTCGAAAGTCGTCCCCATAGCTTCATGAGCAAAGCGGCGGACGACGTCGTTCGCAGGTTCCATCATTTGTCTTTTGGAAGGAAAACCGTGTCGAGAAAAACGATAGCCGTGAGCAGAGCGACGAGAGCGCTGTATCTGTGCGTCTCAACAAGTCCAAGTTGTGTCTTAAAAGAAAAGTACGGGAGCATCGAAAAGAGAGCCGTGGCGACAAGAAACAGGCCGGAAATGATGAAAAGCCAGAAGAGGATGGATAGAAGTGGAAGTCGAGAGAATATCCGAGAAAAAGTTCCTGTCAAAGACTCAAGCGGGTCAACTTTTTCGGCGAGGAAAGCATGCTCTTTGGCGCGAAAAACCAGAATTATGGCCAGGCAGGCCGCAAAAACTCCTCCCGAGATGACATGGAGGAGCAGAGGAAGGCCGAAGATCCCGCGGGAGGTGAATACGGCAAACGCAAACCCGCTGGCCGCAAGATAAGAAAAACTCAAAACGAGGCCGGCAACGACCCACCTCAACCAGACTTGGGGATAAAGGTCGAGCCATTTTTTGAAGATGGCTTGGAACTGCGGCCAGGTTGACGGCCTGAAGAGTTCGGACACTCTGCGGCCGAGCCAGGCAAAATAGGCGAGGAGCAGAGGCTTCTTCGGCGTGCTTCCGGAAGTCACAAGCTTCCTGAAAAAATGGAGATAAGTCAGCCTGCCCAAGAGCCCTAAGACTGAGACGATCGTAATGATGCGAAAGAACATGAATTACTATTTCCTTTTTTCAATAAGCCCGGTGAGCCGGCCCACGCCGAGCAGAAAAACAAGGAGTACGATGGACCCGATGACGATGATGACAACAAAGAGGGCCCATTTGAACAGAGGCCGCACCGCAAAGGAAAGCCCGAAGAGCATTTGATAAGATTTATTCAGGCGCATAAACGAACTGGCAGAGAGGAGCTTGACCTGCGCCGTCTTGAGAGGGCCGGTCCCGACTGTTTTTCTGAAGAGAAATGCCGAATTGATTTTGTGGCAATCCGTGCAGCCGTTGATTCCCAAGGACTGGCGGGCCGACCGCACTTCGTGCGCCGTCGGCCAGGCCACAGGCTTTGCCGCCTCGTGGTCCTTGGCTTCGAGTTTTCCGTTTTTCCCGAGCTGGAACATTTTGCCGCCCGAGATATAGACGAAGTCTGCTGTTTTGTCTGATTCCGGGTTCTTATCCCGCTGCGCCAAACCTGTGAGCGCTAATTCCACCTGCTCCTCAGTCAGGGTCTGCTCAGACCCGGTTATCTGGGCAATTGTCCGCAATTCGAATTCGGGGATAAGAGGCTGTATCTTTTCATCGATGAGCCAGGCCAATCGGGGCGCAACAGCAGGCTCACCCGGGTTCTTCGTTTTTTTGAGATAGGTTTCGACGACCTGATAGAGAACATCCTTGTGAAGCAAAACAGGCTTTCCCGAAGCGCCTTTCGAGCCGGCCAAAGCGCCGAGAATTTTTTGAA
Organism: uncultured Eubacteriales bacterium; assembly: GCA_964551885.1. GTDB lineage: Bacteria > Acidobacteriota > Aminicenantia > Aminicenantales > UBA8522 > CAZKEW01. Next base: position 6,007 of record CAZKEW010000066.1, on the reverse strand, counting down.
TCCAGGCCTCGGTGTCGGGGTCCATTTCTTCAGCGGACGGGTCAAATTCCGGGAGCAGTGGAAAGATCTTATCTTTTTGCTTGATGGCCCAAAGCGGTTCTTGGGCAGGCGCTTCCCCGGAATAAGGCGAAGCGTTAAGCCCGGCGTCGATATTCACCTCATAAACCCGGCCCCGGAGGACGAGCACGGCCGTTTGGTCGGCTTCAAGCTCCAGCGTCAAAGCTGTAAGGATGTTCACGACGCCCTGTTCAGGGCTCAGGATGTCGCCGGCTGCGGCCAAAACCCTTTCGGGCTTAAGCGGAAGAATCGTTTTGTCCTTTCTCTCGGCCCAGAACGCCGGCCACAGCAGCCGGTGTGGAGTGAGCTTACCCGTCCGGTCGCGGATATAAACCGGCTCGAGGATGGCGGGAAGGTCGGTCGACCAGCGGGCGATGCCGTAAATTCCGAGCCTGTTGGCGCGCGAAGTCCGGACCCGGGTCATTTCCTTTCCCGGCCATGGACCCGAGTGGCAGACCGTGCAGGCGAGCCTCTTGAAATGAACCGCCGGAAATCCCTTGTGCTGAGGATAGGGCGCTCCGAGCCGGCCGGCAAGCGCCTTTTCTCCCTTAGCTTTCTCGTTCCCTAAGTGGCAGCCCGAACAGGTAAAGTCATCGCCGCTCAGGATGGGGTTGTCTTCAGCTTCGCCTTCATAGCCGCGGATCATCGCGTGGCTGATGTTGTTGCGGTGGCAGCTTACGCATTTCAGCCCGGCCGCGGAATGGGCGTCCTCATCGAAGGCGAATTTTTCGACGCCGACGGGTGAGGCCGAATGGCAGGCCAGGCAGCGGCTGTCTTCAGGTTTATAGGCCAGGTTTAAAAACGCCCGGTGTTTACTGTCAAAGAGGCTTCGGTCATATCTAACCGAAGGTGGGACGGCCCACTCTGTGTCATCAGGATTGGGTCCGTCAAAGATATCCCAAGTTCCGGCGAGGCGCGAGGCCATACCGTTGACCTCTCCCAGGCCCGACGCCGCTGTCGCCGCCCAGCGGAAATTATGGCGCAGGATCTGCTTGGCCCATTCGCTGAGGCTCTGGATGTTCGAAGCGTTGTGGCAGCCCAGGCAATTGATTTCGGCTTTACCGGAAACCTCCCAGCGGGATTCGGGGGTTACATCTTTGTCGCTCGGCTCGGACACGCCCCCGCCGGCCAGATGTCGCCCGAAAAGCAGCGTGAAATCCCAGGATGAAAGACCGATCTCTTCGGGATTCCACATATCCTTCCATTTCCGGTAGGAAAGGGGAAGACACGTCCCTGTTTTCTCGTCCACCCAGACCCAGGGTTCTCCGGGTCGGCCTGGGAGAGGCGATGAGGCGCCGTTGAAATGAAGTCCCTTGCGGATGACCTCATAATCATGACAGGGAGCGCAGGTGTAAAGGGAAGAAAAGGGCAGCGGGTTGAGCTCGGTGGGAATAATAGGTTGGTCAAACTCGTCTTTGAGCGGGATGAGGTGGACGGGTGTGGTCCGGTTTCCATCCCAGACCTGCTTTTGCTGGGGTGAAGCAGCAGCCAGATTAATGGCTATTAAAAAAATAAAAAAAATAAACTTTTTTTTCATGCTTTAAACTGCTCGGGGCGAAAAGAGATCAGGTTGCGGGATTTCACCGCGTCGTTGACCTTGAGGACCGCCACCGCGCTTTCATAAGCCAACTCGGCAGGGCAGTTCAAAGGCGTCCCGGTGCGGATGGCGTCGAAAAAGTTTTCCAGATGAGGCTGGTGCGGCGGCTTAGCCAGGTCCACGGGGAGCGGCCAGCGTCCGGCCTCTGCCGTCACTCGCACGTCGAGGATGATGTTGCGCGTATCGACCTTCTGAATAGGTGCGGTTTCAGAGAGAAGCAGTCCCTCCTTGACCAAGGAGTCCCATTCCGGCGCGTGGGCCTCTCGCATAGCCCAATTTCCCCGCTGGGGAACTTCCGAGATGACGAGCGACCCGTTATCGCCCATGAAGGTCTCGTAAAAACCGCCGTGCTTCGTTGTGGTCTGGACTTGATAGAAAGCGCGGGCTTTTCCCTCCTTGGTGTTGAACTCATAAATGGCCATGACATTGTCATACCATTCGCGTCCTTTGTAGTAGTCAACCCCGCCGCTGGCAAAGACCGTGCTTGGGTTGACGCCGAAGACCCAGCTGAAGAGGTCGATCTGGTGCGAACCCAGGTCGACCATCGGCCCTCCGCCGAACTTCCTGTACCAGCGCCAGTTCCTGAGCTCGAACATGGAGTTGTAGCCGTACTTTTCGAGCCTGGCCTGGTCGATGGTGTATTTCTTGGGCCAGCCGAGCATATCGCTCTTGGCTCTGTTCCACTGGGCATAGGCGAGGTTGACACGGCCCAGGAGCTGTTTCTCCCGGATCAGGCGGTCGATGGCGTGGATGTAGCGCGGGTTGCTGCGGCGCTGATGGCCGATCTGGAGGAGTCGGCCTGTTCGCCGCGCCGCGAGCGCCATGGAGCGGGCCTTCTCCAGGGAATTGGACATCTCTTTCTCGCAGTAAACATGAAGTCCCGCCTCGAAGCAGGCATTGGCGTGGTCGGCATGCATCCAGTCCGGAGTGGCGACGATGGCCGCGTCGAGGTTTTTCTCCTTGCCGAGCAGGTCGCGGTAGTCTTCATAGACATTGACTTGCTGGCCGTATTTGTTGAGATAGCCGCTGGCATACTGCCGGCTGTACTCCCAGATGTCGCACACAGCGGTGATGCGGATGCCGGGGATGCGCAGGCACGACTCCATCAGCACGCGGCCCTGTTCGCCGCATCCGATGAGAGCGATGCGGAGCTCGTCGGCTCCGGGAATATGTAACAAATCTCTGGATTCGGTACGTGTCCCCGATTTCTCCTGGGCAAGAACGCCTCCGGCCAGGGCCACGCCTAAACCGGCTGAAGTTGTGGACTTCAGAAAATCCCGGCGGGAGAGAGTCTTTGTTTTTTTGGAGTCTCTTAGGTCAGACATCTTAGCCTTCTTTTCCTTACGGTTTATGAGATCGCCACGGCATCTTCGATGCCTCGCGACGACTGCGTCGGATCGCCACGCTGCTCCGCTCCTCGCGATGACGTCTCCTCTTCACCTATAATTTTATATGCAGAAGATTAAGAATTCTATGCGCTCGGCAAGCATTATTTGGTTTTCATGTCGCGGTCGAAGGCGACCGCGGAAGGGGAGAAATTAATGGACCGGACAAAATCATGGGCTTCTTTGGCGCCGTATTCGCGGTCCATGCCGTTATCTTCCCACTCCACCGAGAGCGGCCCGTTGTAGCCAGTGCTGTTGAGCTCCCGGATGATCTCTTCGAAATTGACATCTCCGTGCCCTAAAGACCGGAAATTCCAGCCGCGCCTCAAATCTCCGAAGGGGAGGTGGGACCCGAGGATACCGGCTTTCCCGTCTAAGGTAACGGCCGCGTCTTTCATGTGGACATGGTAGATGCGGTCGGAGAACTCGCGGATGAAGAGATGCGGCTCGAGCCCCTGCCAGACTAAATGGCTGGGGTCAAAATTGAGGCCGAGGGCCGGACGGTAGCTGAATTTCTCGAGGAGGCGCTGGGTGGTGTAGAGGTCGAAGGCGATCTCCGTCGGATGGACCTCGAGGGCAAACTTCACTCCGCAGCGGTCGAACTCGTCCAGGATCGGCGTCCACAACTTGTGAATTTTGTTGAACCCTTCCTCCACCATTTCTTCGGACGTGGGCGGGAAGGAATACCAGAATTTCCAGATGGGCGAACCCATAAACCCGTTGACCACATTGCAGCCCATATTCTTAGCGGCCCGGGCCGTGGCCTTCATCTCTTCGATGGCCCATTGGCGCAGTTTTTCCGGTTTTCCTTTGACTTGGGCCGGGGCAAACCCGTCCAACCGCTTATCATAGGTATCGCCGACGCACTGGCCGGCCAGATGCGCGCCCAAGGCCCAGCACTTTAGATTATGTTTTTTAAGGATTCGCTTCTTTTCCTCAACATAGGCCTTGTCCCTCGCTGCTTTGCGGACTTTCATGTGATCTCCCCAGCAGGCAATCTCCAGGCCGTCATAGCCCCAAGCGCTCGCTTTCTTGCAAATGTCTTCAAAAGGCAGGTCAGCCCATTGTCCTGTAAACAAAGTCACGGGTCTTGCCATATTCTCCTCCTTAAAAATTAACCCAAACAGCTCCCTTCTTGGAGCTCTCCACGCATTTCTCGATAAATTGTACTCCCCGGATGCCTTCTTCGACGCCCGGGAAATCGAGGTCATCTTTAGTCAGGGGCTCGCCGGAACTCTTCTTGCTCAGGGCTGTGAGGAAAGTCGAGTAAAGATTGGCAAAGCATTCGAAGTAGCCTTCCGGGTGGCCTGAGGGAATCCGGGACAGAGCCTGGGCGCGCGGATACATTTTATCCCTGCCCCGAGAAAGGATTTCGGTGGGCTTATCGATATAAGAGACTTGGGCATAATTGGGGTTTTCTTGAACCCATTGGAGCGAGGCTTTGGTGCCGTAAATCCGGACACGGAAGCCGTTGTCGTGGCCGACGGCGATCTGGGAACTCCAGTACAGCCCCTTGGCGCCCTTGTCGTACTCGAGCATGATCGAGGCGTTGTCATCCAGGACCCGGCCTTCCCCGAAACGGTCGAGCCGCGCCAGGAGCCGCTGAATTTTGAGGCCGGTGATGTAGGAAACCATGTTCTCGATATGGCTCCCGATATCGCCGACGCAGTTCGAGGCTCCGGCCAGGTTGGGGTCGGTACGCCAGGCCGCCTGTTTCTGGCCTGTTTTTTCAAGGAGTGTCGCCAGCCAATCCTGAGGATATTCGCCGCTGACAAAACGGATGTTCCCCATCTCTCCGTTGGCGATCATATCGCGCATGTGCTTGACGATGGGGTAGCCTGTGTAAGCATAGGTGACGCAGAAGAATAGATCCTTTTTGGCAGCCAGTCGGCCGAGCTCCTCGGCATCCCGGCTATTTGTCGTCAGGGGCTTGTCGCAGACAATATGAGTGCCGTTCTCCAAGGCTAGCTTGGCGATGGGATAATGGGTGTTGTTCGGCGTGACGATGATGACAAAATCGATTTTATCCTTGCGCTTGGCTTCAGCCTTAAGCATGTCTTCGGAAGTTCTGTAGAGGCGCTCTTTGTCCAAACCGAGGTATTCCCCGGTTTCGAGGGTATTGTCATAAGATTGGGAGAAGCAGCCGGCCACGAGCACCGCCTTCCCATCCATGGCGATGGCCTTGCGGTGGACGTCTCCGATGAAGGCGCCCTTGCCGCCGCCGACCATGCCGTATCTCAAACGGGCCGATTTGCCCAGGATTTCTTGGCCTTCAATCATCTCCAGACCTCCTTCCCGAGATTGGGGCCGCGAGGCGCCAATCCTTGAAACTTCCTATATGATAATAGAGATATTTCAGGGAAACAATACTTATTTCCAGGAAACCCAAAGTACTCAAAATAGGGAAATAGGTATTGTGTCCCAGAATTAAACCGAGCCGCTCCTTTCCATGCGTTATACATCCAAGGGCAAGCTCGCCTGGTGCCGCAACGTGGGCAAAGGCCGTGTCTATGCTTATTTTGGCCCGATGGATTTGAGGCAGAGAGAAGACAGCTGGATGCTAGCTTATAATTTGCCCCTTCGCTTCCTCGAGGATGGAATTCAAGATAGCGTGCGCGATGGTCTATTGGGAAAAGCGCCTCTGAGTCTGAATCTTACGGCGCAGGATGTGTATCTGGTGGAAACGCAAGCTGCCCTCATGGCGCTCAACATTAGCGAAAGCGCAAAAAAAGTCGATTATCCCGGCGGCACATTCGAAATCCCCGGCCAAAGCCTCCTGAAGATCAGAAAGCCATAGATCAGGCTTAGCCCTGCTTGTCTTTTATTCTCCTAATGCTTCTAAAAATTCTTCTATTTCTCAGCTCGAACCTCTAAGCATTCTTTTATTGCTTTTTGAATATTCTTTTCCGCTTCGCAAATTGTTTTGCCTTGGCTTACACATCCAGGAATAGAGGGGCATTCTGCTATG
>CAZKEW010000065.1:0-11520 GCA_964551885.1 uncultured Eubacteriales bacterium | reverse complement strand
TTGGGGGTGAGAATGCCCCTATGAGGACTGAGCGGGCAGGGTTTCTCTCCGAAGGAGAGAAGAGCAAAGGACGAATGGGAGCTCGTTTTCCTCGCTGGGGAAAACGAGCGTGCTTCAAACCCCAAGCCCGAGCCTCCTAAGATAGCTCTCGCAGCTTGGGAGCAAACATAAAGATAAGAGTCGAAAAAAGGAGCATGATCGAAGCATTGACAACTATAGCTGCCGGCTCACCAAAATGTTCCGCCACGGTGCCTATCCATAAAGCGCCAATGGGCATAAACCCAAAAAAAGTCAGGCTGTATAACCCCATGACTCGGCCCCGCAAGGAGTCTGTGACAAGTGTCTGGACCAGAGCATTAGCCAGGTTAAAGATGAAAAGGTTCGCCCCTCCAACTGCGAGAATAAAGGCCAGCGAAAGCGGCAGCCAGCGGACAAAAGCAAAAGCCAACAGCAAAACAGGAAAGGAAAACGCCCCCAGCGTCAACAGCCGGCCTTTGAAGGTGAACCGGCCGAGCGAGGCGATGAGCAGGGCGCCGCAGAGAGCTCCGATTCCTCGGGCCGATTGCAGCCATCCATTGGTCGTAGCGTCGCCGTGAAGGATCTTTACCGCCCAGGCAGGAATCAGGACAGCAAAGGAAGTCCCGAATAAGCTTGTCGCCGTTACCAGCGCGACAATCGTGCGAATCATCGGATGAGAGACCACGTAGCGGAAACCCTCCTTCAAGTCCTGCCAGGGGGAGGACGTCGACACAGCAAGCGGTATGGGCTTTATTCTCATAAGCAAAAGCGCCACGATAACGGCAATGAAGGAAAGACCATTGATCATGAAGCACCAGGCGGGGCCGAAAAGAGCGTAAGTGATCCCGGCCACGGCTGGGCCGACGGCAGTCGCTGAATTGAAGATGGTGGAATTGAGAGCGATAGCATTGGTCAAATCTTCCCGCTCAACCATTTCGGGGACAAAAGCGTGCCGCGCCGGCGCATCAAAGGCATTGGCCACGCCAAACAAAAAGGCCAGCAAGATAATGTGCCATGGCCTGACGACGTGCGTGAAGGTTAAGGCAGCCAAGATGAAAGCTAAAATCATCATCGCCGTCTGGGTAACGACAAGCAAGGTCCGGCGCCGCACCCGGTCAGCGATGACTCCTCCATAGGCCATGAAAAGCCAAGTCGGGATACCTGCGGCAAACCCGACAAATCCAAGATACGCTGAGGAATGGGTCAGTTCATACACCAAGAAGCCCTGGGCTGTGGTCTGCATCCAGGTGCCGAACAAGGAAACCATCTGGCCCCAGAACCAGAGCCGATAGTTGGGGTAACGAAGAGAAGAGAATGTCTGCTTGAGCACGTTGTTTACGTTCATGTCAGTTAATAAAATAGTCCGCATTTTAGCTTAATTCTTGGCTTAAGACAAATGGACCTCTTTTCTATTGACTTGCGGGATTTTTCTTTTCACAATGGAGCCTATGGCAAGGCAGCGGGCCAGCGCGAAAATTAGGAGAAAAGCATGAAAAATAAAATCCTCTGGCTCATCATCATTCTCCTGCTCGCCTTTGGCCGAGGGTCGCCAGAGATAGAGAGCCTTTCTCAAATTTTTCTCCTCGGAAAAGGGCTGAAAGACCTGGACGGAGACCACAACGCCGATAAAATCGCCTTTTACGTCATCATTCCCGATCATCCTTCAGCCACAGAAATAGCCGTTGCCGCAGACATCGCCGCCCGGGCCAACCTCGAAAGCCTTTCCCAGGATTTGGCTCTTGTCAAAAAAGAGTCAGAGATGAAGAACCTTCGGGCGGAAGAAAGCTTTATCCTCGTCGGTTCAAACCTGAGGCAGATTCAAGATTTGAGCAAGACGGGAGGCCTCTCCATCCCCCAGCTTGGCCCCCGCCAGGGCGCCGTCTATCTTCTCGGGCCGGAGAGCCAGACTCATGTTGCTGTCGTTGCCGGCTCTGAGGAAGCGCTCCTCAAAACAGGCCGCGCCTTTTTTCTCCGCTGGCCCTACTTTTGGGAAGTCTGGGGAAGAGAAAACGGAGTCACCTATTTCACCCTGGAGAAAGACCTGGCCCGCCTTCTCGAAGAGGGAGGAATTCCTGTTTCTGAAATCGCCATCCGGGCGGCTTTCTATGACTTTCCCCGACTCACCTCGGCTCAGGATGCCATCAAAAGGCTGAGATATAATGCCGGAGAAATCAAAGATTTATGGGTCGAAGTACACTTTTCCGATCGGAAAAATAAAGATAAAATGCTATCTTCGCTCGAATCCCTGAAACTCGAGCACCGTCAAGGGCAGCGGACGGATGTCCTTTCCTACCCCGGCTGCGCTCAACTCACCTTTATTCTCAAGGAAGGCAACCAGGAGACGCGCCTGGCCCTTCCGCGGGTGGGATACCCAAAAAGAATGCTGACACCCGGCTATAAAGACGTCGCTAAAAGAAACGCCCCGGAAAAGGACTTCGACCTCTTGAGCCTTTTCTCCGCTAAAGGCTTTTATTCAGACAGCGACAAAGACGGCCTCCTCGACAGCCTTGATTCTGTCGCGGTCTTTCCCAAAAACCTGAGCCTCGAGGCCATTGCGCCCCTGGCTTCCCGCCTGGTTCTTGCCTCGGCCGGCGCCTCCTTCCCTATTCTGCAGATGGAGGACGAGGTTGAGGATGTGAAAGCCCTCACCGCTCCCCTTCTCATAGGAGACAACAGCTTCAGCCAGGAGCTCATCAGGACAGGAAAGCTCAAGCTGCCCACGCTCGAGAGCAGCTGGGCTGTGGCGCAGGTCGTCCCCAAGGGTTTTAATCAATCCAACGTCTTGGCCTTTTGCGCCGCCGATGACCAAGGACTGGATAAGATTCTCAGTTACTTCAGCGGGACCTTTCCTTACTTCGCCGAATACAAGGAGGGGAGTCCGCAGGTTGCTGATGTCTCCTCAGACCTTGAAAAATTCCTCAAGGGCGAAAAGGGCAGCGCCGAAGCTTACATCAAGAGGAACATCCACAAGATCGCCGAAGAAATCAAAGAAAAAGAACTGGCCTCTTTCGAGGCTGAACTCTATCTCCCGCAAGAGAACCAAAAATTTGTGGAAAGCCTGAAAAAGGAACTCGAAAAATCCCTCAAAACAGCCAAGCTCGAAATAAAAAATTATGCCCTCAAGCAGAACAAGGTCATCTTCGAAAAAGAAAAGGAATTTCCCTGGGAAGCCGATGAAGCTTTAGCGTTGCTCAAGGAAAAAACGAAAGCGCTTGGCGCCTCTTCAGAGCCTTTGAAGATCAGCTTGGGTTTGAGCGAATCGCCGCCGGTCAGGCAAAAGGTCAAAGCCCGAATCGAAGAATGGCTCAGGCAGGACAACTTCACGAATTTCGAAGTCGAAGTCCTGTGCGCTTATAAGCAGGGATTTTTCTGGCTCACCGAGAAAGTTGCGACTCTCCTTCAAGGAAAGCCTGTCTCTGAGCTCCGCATCCGGTTCGCTGAGGAGAAGGACGACTTCACTCTTCCCAAGAGGTTTTATGGAGAGCCCCTAAGGTGGCTGCAGGAGCTCTATCCGGCTGATGAGATCCTGGCCTCCAAGATCGGCCTTTCTCTCGACAAAATTCATTTCGAGATGAAGAGCGAGAAACAGCCTGTTTATGAGGTCATCGCCCTTGACAGCCAAAACGCCGTACTGCTCCGGGAGAGCTTCTCTCCCCGAACACGAGAGATTCCCTATCTCCGCATCCTGCCGGAATGGGGCAATGTGATCGTGGCAACGGGCTGGCTGGTTATAAAGAAGGAAGAAGAAGTCGTTTTCGAGACATCTCTCCAGTCCGACCTCGAAAAATTCTGGGATTATTTCCAAGGGGAAGTCCTCTCCCCTGTTTATTCTTACATCATGAAAAAAACAGGAAACGAGCCCAGCACCGCCAAGCAGCCTTATTTCAAAAGGTTGCTCATAGAGATGTGGCTCAGCGAGCCTGACTACAAGCTCGGGTTGGATGAAGAGATCGTCAGCAGCCTGGAAGCGATGCACGATGAAATCTACTTCGACACGCTCGATTTCCTGCGGGGGATCACCAAGGTCGAAGTCGAAGACCAAGACCAAGACCTCCCGGAGGACACTTCGCGCCTGTCCGCCCCGGGCAACATCCTCCCCATGATTCACCCTTCTTCTGAAGGGGAAAAGGGCAAAGTCAAAGTTGTTTTTGAGGACTGGCAGGCGCCTTCTCCGCAAGCCGTTCTCAAGTGGAAAGAAAAAGGGCGGGAGGAAGAATACACCAAGAAGGTGACCTTCCCCTCTCTCAAAGCCAAGACCACCCGCTTTCCCTCTTTTGTCTACAACGGAAGACTGGAAAGAATAGAGGATCTGACGGCCGACCTGGAGTTTGAAAAAGAGGCAGACTATCTGGCCCTCCTGGACATCATCCAAGGTTATAGTGAACTGCGAAAAGATGGCATCCTTCTGCCTTCTTTTTCCTATCCCCGGCTCCACTCTTTGACCTTGAAGATAAAACACAAAGACCTGGAAAAAGAAGAAGTCATGCCTGTCTCTTTCGATGAGAAGGAGGGGCAAAAAGCTCTCCTCCGAGAAAGCGCTGGTTCCCCAGTCAGGACGGATGAGATTATCTCGCCGGAGATGTGTCTTGATATCGTCCGCCGTCTCAGCCAGCATCCCGTCGTGAAAACTTACATCGGTGGCATTTCCTACGAAAACCGGGAAGTCCCGGTCATTGAAATATTTGCGCCGCAAGGAAAATATGTTTCCTTGCCCCGGCTCGTCACCTTCAAGCCAACCCTGTTCATCTCGGGCCGCCAGCATGCGAATGAGGTCTCTTCCACGAACTACATCTTAAAATTCGCCGAGCTCCTGGCCACGGACGACAATTACCGGGATTATGTAAAAAAGATGAATGTCATCCTCGAGCCGATGGAAAATCCCGATGGCGCCGCTCTGGCCTTCGACCTCCAGAAATTAACCCCCTTCCACAGCCTTCATGCCGGCCGCTACAGCTCTCTGGGCCTCGATATCGGCTATCAGGTCGGCTCTTCCAAGCCTTTGCTTCCCGAGGCCGCGGTGAGGAGGAATTTAAATGACAGGTGGCTTCCCGACATTTACCTCAATCTACACGGCTATCCTTCTCATGAATGGGTCCAAGCTTTTTCCAACTATTCCCCATATCTGTTTCGGGAATACTGGATCCCAAAAGGCTGGTTTGCCTATTACGATGCGCTGCGCCTTCCTATCTACGACAAATGGAAAGAGGCTGGGGAAGAATTGAGGAAGGCCATCGTCGAAGAGATGCAAGGAGACGCCGTAATAAGGGAATCAAACGAAAAGCTGTATAACCGATTCTGGCGCTGGGCCGCCCGCTGGCAGCCGCACCTGAATTATCTCGAACTCCATGACGGGCTTAATCTTTATGCCGCTCGGCGCGGTTCCCAAGAGAGCAAGCTAACTCCACGAAGGCAGATGACGTTTGTCGAAGAAACACCCGAGGTCATGGACGAGACAGCCCGAGGCGGCTGGCTCGAATTTCTCTGCCAGGTGGGGCTCACCTATCTTAAGGCTCATGCGAACTATCTGAGCCAGGCTTCGTATGAAATCAGCCGCATCGAGGAGGAAATCCAAGACCGAGTCCGCATCCAGTTCAGCCGCAGCCGTCCCGGCAAGGTCAAGAAAAAGAATTAATACAAACGCAGTAAATCATATGACCTGGTGGCCGCAACCTTCGGGTTGCGCTCAAGGGCGTTGGGTTCTTTCAAAAAGAACAGGCGGCAATTTTTTTATTTGTAAAATGAAGGCTATTTCTTTAAAATCATCTTTTGATGAGAAGAGGACAAAGAATCCCAGAAAGGAGGATGTCATGAAAAAGTTACTCTCTCTCAGCCTTTGCGCCTTATTTCTTATCGCTTTCGTCGCTGCGCCGGCATCAAGTCAGACAACCAAAGAGGCCAAAGAATTGTTGGCCAAGTGGATCGAAGCCCAGGGTGGAGCCGAAACCCTCGCGGCCATCAAGGACACCACCATCATAGGCACTGTTCAGCTGGTCTCGATGGGAATCAATGGCTCCGTTACCATGTACCAGAAAGAGCCCAACAAGATGCGGCTTGATATCGAAGTCATGGGCATGGTCATCACCCAGGCCTTTGACGGCGAAGTGGCTTGGATGATCAATCCACAGACCGGGACGGCAGAAACCTTGCCTGATAATGCTGCCCAGGAATTGAAGCGCCAGGCCTTGGGCAACGATGCCCTTCTCAATCCCGAAAAATATGGCATCGCCTATGCCTTCAAAGGAAAAGAGAAAATCGAGGAAAAAGAGTATCTCGTGCTGGAACAGACCACATCAGACGGACACAAAACGACTTTTTATCTCGATCCGTCGACTTACCTGGCCTACAAGTCCAAAGGAACATCTCTGGGCCAGGCCGGCGTGGAAGTCATGGCGGAAAGCGTTTTTGGCGATTATAAGAAGGTTGATGGGGTTGTCATGGCCTACTCTCTGACCACTTATCAAGACGGCCAGGAATTCATGAAAATGACCATCGACAAGGTGGCATTCAACTCGAACCTGGACGACGCTTTCTTCAAGATGTCCAAATAAAGCGGGTTCGGCCGGCTTGTCAAAATCGTCAACTAAGCTGCTGCTTCCTTGAGGACTCTGTAAGCGAGCCGGAGCGCCCGCAGACCCTCCTCCCCGCTGACTTTTGACGTCTTTCCTAGGCGAATGCAGTCAAGGAAATTGGTGAGCTCCTTCTTGAGCGGCTCCTCTTTTTGGATTCGGAGCGTTTTGATATCAGTTTGGCGGCCGTCCAGGGGAAAGACCTTGACTTCCTGGTCGATATAATCAACCGAATAATAAACCGTCGGCTCGAATATCCGCAGCTTTCTGACTTTCCCCTGATGAACGCGGCTGGCTGTCAATGTGGCCACACAGCCTGACTTGAACTCCAGACGGGCGTTGGCGATGTCGATCTTCTCAGAAAGCACGTGAATCCCCGAGGCGCGAATCACGTTCACTTCATCCTTGATCATGGCCATGATGATGTCGAGGTCATGGATCATCAAATCAAGGACGACATCGATGTCCAGAGAGCGGGCCGAAAATGACCCAAGCCGCTGGACCTCAATGAACCTCGGCTCTCGAATCATATTCTCGACGGCCTCCACGGCCGGGTTGAATCTCTCCAAGTGACCGACTTGAAGGACGAGCCCGTTCTTTTTGGCCTCCTCGACGAGCTGTTCCCCCTGTTCGACTGTTTCCGTGATCGGCTTCTCCACCAGGACAGACTTCCCTCTGCGGAGGAGGTTTGCAGAAATGGAGAAATGCTCCGAAGTCGGGGTGGCGACGATGGCGGCATCAATCTCGTCCAGCATATCTTCATAATTTTGGCAGTAGCCGACGCCGTGCCTGTTCCCAATCTGCATCGCTTTCTTGAAATCGATGTCCGCAACTCCTTTAAGCTCAGCCTCTTCCAAATAGGAGAGGATCCGGGCATGTTGCATGCCTAAATAGCCTACCCCGATGATTCCTACTTTGACTTTATCCATCACGTCCCTCCCAGGACATCCTTTTCAATTTCCGGACCACGATCGCAATTCCATGAGAATTGGCCAGGGAGACGGCTTCCTCCTTTTGGAAAAACGCGACTTGGGAAGCTTCGAGGCCGAGTCCGGATCCTCCCGCCCGGATGAGGCTTTTGATGGTATCAAGGCCGACCGCGGGGACATCCACCCTCATATCCTGAGACGTCCTGGCCGCCTTCACCGCCACAAATCCCCTGCCTGCCAGCTTGCCGCCTCTCTGGATTGTCTGATCTGTCCCTTCCATGCCCTCCACGGCTACAACGGCTCTGTTTTTAACAACAAGCGTCTGCCCGATATCCAAATCGGCGAGGCGCCTGGCCATCTTGAGTCCGTAATCGATATCCCCGAGGAGTGCGGGCAAAGGCCGGCCCTCTGTGAGAACGCCTTCCTCACAAAAATAAGACTCCAAAATAGCAAAAGGGCTGACCACCTGGAGGCCTTCTGCCTCGAGGAAGTCAATAATCGCCTTCAAAAGGCTCGTCGGAGATTTCTCTTTGATCCTTTCTAAAAGGCGCCATGAGGCAGCATCAAAATTTTCCCTTCGAAAGATAGAGCTGCTGCGGACTTTCCCGGCCATCATGACTTCGCGGACCCGATGCTTTTTGAAAAAAGAGACAGCCTTGGCCGCCTCTCCGGGCTTAAACCACTCGAAAACGTCTGCTTCCTTCTTCAGGCGAGGCGCTGTTTCTCCCCTAATTCCGGCCACAACACAGGAGAAATCCCTTCGGTGCATCCCGGAAATAGCCAGAGGGACAAATCTGCCCGACCCCGCTATAATTCCGATTCGTCTTCCCATTGCGGCGCCGCCTTTTTGATAATTCCTCGCTTGGAAGTTTGGATGAACTTGATAATCTCCTCCCTGTCTTCATGGGGAGGCATGACCGCCCTGATTTTTTCGACAGCCTGGGTTGTGTTCAAACCTGAATAGAAAATAATCTTAAAGATCTCCTTAAGGGCGCTGATGCGCTCTCGGTTGAATCCTCTCCGGCGCAGTCCGATCGCGTTCAGGCCATAAAAACGGATTGGCCTCATGCCTGCAACCCGGCAGAACGGAAGGACATCCTGAGTGACAACCGTAAACCCGCCGATATAGGCATGCTTGCCAATCCGGCAGAACTGGTGGACGGCACTGAAAGCTGAGATCGTGGCGAAATCATCCACGCTGACATGGCCGCCGAGAGTGGCCGCGTTGATGAAAATGGTCCAGTTGCCTATGCGGCAATCGTGGCCGATATGGGAATAGGCCATGAAATAATTATCCTGGCCGACCAGGGTCTCCCCGCCGCCCTTTTCTGTTCCCCGGTGGACGGTGATGAATTCGCGGAAAATATTCCGGTCCCCGATCTTGACCCAGGTTTCTTCTTGCCGGTAGCCAACATCCTGTGGTTCAGTCCCGATGACGGAGAAGGGAGAGAACTGACAGTCCTCCCCTATCTCAACGCATCCATCGATATAAATATTGGATGTAAGCCTGGTATTTTTATGAATGGTGACTTTTTCGCCGATAAAACAATGAGGCCCGACGAAAACACCCGCCTCGAGCTGCGCTTTGGAGTGCACTGTGGAGGTCGGGTGGATGATGACCTCATCTCTGCTCATTCACTTCCTCAAGCTCAAGGACGGAGGCGATGATGTCTCCTTCAGCGGCAATCTCCTTGTCGACAAGGGCCCTTCCCCGGACATGGCAGAAACGGGCGTGCATCTTGATGATCTCTACTTCCAGCCTTAACTGGTCTCCGGGAACAACGATTTTTCTGAACTTGGCATTTTGAATTTTGCTCAAGACGATGAGCTTCGTCTGGGGATCCGGAAGGGTATAATAAAGAAGAATCCCCCCGGCTTGGGCCAAAGCTTCCACAATCAGGACTCCCGGCATGATTTTAATTTCAGGGAAATGGCCTTCAAAAAAGGATTCATTGGCCGTGACGTTCTTAATGGCCACAATGGATTTCCCCGGGTTTATCTCAAGAACCCGGTCAACCAAGAGGAAGGGGTAGCGATGGGGAAGAAGTTTTAAAATATCTTCGACTTTAATCACTTCGAGTGACCGGCGAGCCGCTTATTTGGCAGGCGGCGTGGCCTTGCTGGCATCATACTTCTTGATGACCTCGGCCGTCATATCAATGGCGGGGTTAAAATAGACGGCTCCGCTTTTGACCAGGTCGAAAATGAGATCAATGCCTTTTTCCTTGCCTAACTGCTCGATGATCGGAATAAGCTCGGCTTGGACTTTATTGAACAGCTTGATCTGAAGGTCTTGAAAATCGCGGGAGGAATCTTCGGCCTGCCGCTTTCTATCCGTGCGCTTCCTCTCCAGGTCGGCATTCATATTGTAGAGAGCTTCCTCGGACAAGGTCAGCCTCTGCGTGCTCAACTTTGTCTCGAGTTGGCGGATTTCGTCGTCGATCTTTGTCAGAGAGGCCTGAATGCTCTTGTCTCTTTCCTGCAATCTGGCGATGACTCTTTTGCCTTCAGCGGATTTCTCCAAGACATCCTGAGAATTGATAACGCCCACTTTCGAGGCCTCCTGGGCCAGGCTCAAAGAAATCGTTGCGCCGAAAAGCAAGACGAGCAAGAGGACCGTCATTCTGCTTTTCTTCATCATCTTTTTTCCTCCTTGTTTAAAAAGTCGTCCCGATGGCAAACCGAAAATTGAAATTGGTGTCACCAGGGTAGATTTTGCGATTATTATAGGCGAAAATGAGCCTGAAGGGAACACGGAGCGCAGGGACAAATATCCGAGCTTCCACTCCGGCCGAAGTGTACATATCGCGGAAATTCAACTTCTGATTCTTATCAAAAGAGTTGCCCATGTCGTAAAAAAGGATCAGGTTTAAGGGTCCACCGATTTGAAATTGGTATTCGGCGTTAAAAACAAACGACCTTAACCCTCCGATCATGGCTCCTTCGGGCGTCCGGGGACCGATGGAATAAATTTCATAGCCGCGAATGTCCCGCTCTCCTCCGAGATAAAACCTTTCCCAGAACGGGACCTCCGAGCCTTTTGCCGGCGAGATAAATTCATAGTTCAGGTGCAAGCCAACCACCTGGCGATGGAAAGTCGGGCGCCAGAAAGTAAACTCGAAGCGGGGCTTGACAAAATCCACCTGGCCGCCGAGAGGGCCGCCGGCGTACTTGACTGAGACCAAATACATGGTGCCCCGGGTAGGCGTAAGAGGGCTATCCACTGTTGACCTATAAAGAGTGGGGATGATGGCGCTGACCGCGTATTTGCCAAATCCATAGATAGAGCTGCCATAATAGGAGTAGGGATTATAATAATCCGAATAATATCCGTCGTCCTCGTACTCTGATGGCCTGATATCGACATTTTCATAACTGTAAGTCAGGTTTCCTCTGAGATATCCCTTGATCCTTGCGCCGAGGATAACATCCGCCCCTTTGCTTTTCCTGTCATAAAGGTAAGGGAGGATGATATAGCGGTTATAGAGATTGAAACCCAGGGTTATAGGGTAATCAAGAAAATAGGGCTCGGAAAATCCAAAAACATAATTCTTGATTCTCTTCCCATACTGGGCGGTTATCTCCAAATTTTCACCCGCTCCCAGGAAATTCACCGTCGAATAGCTCGCGGCCACGAAGAAACCTTCATAGCCGCTGTAGCCGGCCGTGAACTGAATGTTGTTCCTCTGAAGCTCTTTGATGTTGACGCTGGCATCAATTTGAGTGGGGTCTTCGGGGTTGGGCTTGATATCCGGTTCTTTCTCTAAGTCCACCAGGCCTAACTGCTTGACCCTGAGCATGCTGTCTTTGAATAAAGCCAGGCTGAAACGATCGCCCTCGCGGAGGAGCATTTCTCGGCGGATGACCTTATCTTTGGTGTAGGTGTTTCCCCGGAATTCCAGCCGGTGGAGATAGGCCACTTCGCCTTCATAGATATTATAGGTGACGTTCACCCGCTTGTTCTTGGGGTCGAGGCTCTCGACCGGCATCACCTGAATATAGAGGTA
>CAZKEW010000064.1:7741-11667 GCA_964551885.1 uncultured Eubacteriales bacterium | reverse complement strand
CCAACATAATAAAGTGGGTTTGAAGTCCCGAGACGCAGAAGGGCTTTCTCGGCTTTGCCAACCATTCCCTGGCGCACGTGATCCCAGGCCTCTTCCGCCTGGATGCGTTCCTCGAGCGTCATGGGCATGGTCATGGATTGGGGCAGGGACTCTATATACAGGTTAGGTGTCGGAGGAGGGATCGTGACGCAAGAACCCAAGAAGATGGCGAGGACAAGGAGGAGGCATGCTTTTTTCACCAATTCTCTTCTCCTTTGGCGAGATATGGGAGATAGTTTATCATGAATTTCGGGTTAGCCATGACTTTTATTTCAGAATAATCCACGTTTTCCCTTTTCTTCAATACCAAAGACCAGCGGGGGAAGGATGAGAGCATGTCTTTTTTTTCCTTGGGAATCCGCAGATAAAACAAGCGGTAATCTTTGAAGAGAAGAGACCTGATTTTTTCCTTGAGGCTCGAAATTCCTTCTCCTGTTTTCGCCGAGATATAGACGCTTGGGCCGTCTGAAGAAACGTTCCTCTGGAGAAGCTCGTCCTTCGAGGGAAGGAGATCTATCTTATTGAAAACGTTTATGATAGGAACATCTGTGACGCCGATTTCCGAGAGGATATTTTCCACGGCTTTGGCCTGTTGCTCCGTGGTCGGCGAGGAGATATCGATGACGTGGCAGACGCAGTCCGCTTCTTTGATTTCCTCGAGGGTGGCTCGGAAAGAGGTGACGAGCTCAACGGGGAGCTTTTTTATAAAACCGACGGTATCGCTCAGAAAGAAACAGAGTCCGTCCGGGAAGTAAACGCGCCGCAAGACGGGGTCCAACGTGGCGAAGAGCGCCGGCGAGGTGAACATGTCTTCATGGCTGAGTTGGTTGAACAGCGTGGATTTGCCGGCGCTGGTGTAGCCGACAAGAGAGACCGTCGGCACAGGGATTTCCTTTCTGCTTTCTCTCTGGTTCTCCCGCCTCTTCTGGACGCTCTGAATTTCTTTCCTGATCTTGGAAATTCTATCCAAGATTCTCCGTCTGTCCTCTTCGAGCTTTTTCTCTCCCGGGCCGCGGGTTCCGATGCCCGCTCCCTGCTGGGAAAGGGCGATTCCCTGGCCTACCAAGCGCGGCAGGAGATAGTTGAGCTGGGCCAGCTCGACCTGGAGCTTTCCTTCATTGCTTTTAGCCCTCTTGGCAAAGATGTCTAAAATGAGCTGGGTCCTGTCGATAATCTTGGTCTGGGTCTTGTCCTCTAAGCTTTGCTGCTGGGTGGGGCTGAGGTTGTGGTCGAAGACGATGAGGTCGGCCTCGAGATCCGCTTTTCTTTGGGCCAACTCTTCGGCTTTCCCTTCGCCGATGAAATATCTCGGGCTGATCCTCGGCCTGTTCTGGTAGATTTTCTCCACGACCTGAGCTCCTGCCGCTGATGCGAGATGCTCCAGCTCTCCCATCGACTCTTCGGCCTCAGATTTCTCTTTTTGGCTCGTGGCCAAGTGGACAAGGATTGCTCTTTCCATTTTATGTTAGATTTGCCTCAACGAAATTGGAGAGGGAAGAATAGTCATCCGAAGAAAACCAGTCCACTCCCGCCATTTTTTTGAACCAGGTGGTCTGCCTTTTGGCGTAATGGCGGGTGTCCCTCTTCGTCAACAAGACGGCTTCCTCGAGCGAAATTTGCTGCTTCAAGAATTGGAGGACATATTTATATCCCAGGGCCCGGAAGGGAGGCGCGCTTTCCTCCACACCCTTGGCCAGAAGGTTTTCGACCTCCTCGACGATGCCGTTCCGAAACATTATCTCCACTCTCTCTTCGATTCTTCTCGAAAGCTCTTTCCTTTCTAATTGTAACCCAATTTTGAGGAGATGAAAATCGGAAACCGATGATTTCGTGTTCAAAAAGTGTAGAGAGATGGGCTTTTCGGTTAAGTAATAGACTTCTAACGCCCGGATAATTCTGAGCTTGTCTCTTTGGCCGATGAGCCGGGCATAAGCCGGATCGACCTCCTCAAGCTTCTTTCTCAGACTATCCAATCCGGCCTCTTGGGCTTCCCGTTCTAAACGTTCCCGCAGCATGGCATTTTTTCCCGGCCCGGGGAAAAGACCTTCGAGGAGGGCTTTGAGATAAAGCCCGGTTCCACCTACAATGAACGGAAGTCTTCCCCTGCCTTCGATCAGACGGATCGCCGTCATAGCTTCTCTCACAAAATCAGCCGCAGTGAATTGAGCCGAAGAATCGACGATATCCAGGAGATGGTGGGGAATCTTTTGGCGCATGGCCGGAGTTGGTTTGTCCGTCCCGATGTCGAAGCCTTTATAAACCTGCATCGAGTCACAGTTGATAATTTCCCCGTTGAATTTTTGAGCTAGGTGCACGCCTGCGGCGCTTTTTCCCACGCCTGTGGGACCGAGGATGATGACCAAATTTCCTGGTTTAGAGTCCAATTTTGACCAAGAGAAGAATGGGTGATGAGGAGCAGGACAAAAAAGAGCTGTTTTCGACTCAAGTCGGCTCCCCGATTCTTTCTAAATTTTTCACGACCGCCGCTTCGTGGGCGTTGCCTAAGGTCTTCTTGACGGCCAAAACTTCAGCCACCAGGATTTCGTTGAGGACCCGGATGAAATTTTTAAAGCTTTCCTCGTTGTAGAGGTTTAAGCTCATCAGAGGAAAAGGCTTGAACTCAATGCGGCCGTCGGCCCTCAGCTCGAGGCCTTGCAGAGGTGGGCCCAGCTTCGCCCTGACCTCATCCAGAGCTTTTTCCAGGACATTCAAGGCGACCGGCCCGATTTCTTTGGACGTATATTTGAAGATATAAGAACACTTGTCGTTGAAATCGCTCCAGATTTTTTCCAGCCCCGCCGAGGATAACTCTACCGGCGGCCTGAGTTTGTTCTTCTGCTGGGAAAGCCCGGCCAGGCCCAAATGAAAAAGGGTGAAGATGACCCTTTGGGTTTCTTTTTTTCCCAACTGGCTCTGGGCATAGAGGTCCTGCAAGCGGGGAGAATGCTGGATGATGTTGAGAACGTATTTTTCGGGCGCGTCGAGCTTGAGGATGTCGGCGTGAGCAGGCGAGAGGACCTGGAGGGATTCGGTATCAGGGGGGAGGAAAGCCTCGATCAGGCTGAAATTTTTCATGCGGCGGATTCCCTGAAGGATGAATGCGAGCGTGGATACCGCGGTGAAAATCTGGGCTTCCGCCGGGTTTGTGCCGGAGTCGAAAACACAGTCAGCTTGCGGCCAGTCAAAAAGAGGGATAAGGTCTTCTCGCCAGAAGTCGGTCAAGATTTCCCAGGCGCGGGAGGGAGAAAGGAGGCCGCATTCGACAAGCGCTCGGGGAAAAGAAATATTATTCTCTCGGGCATAGCTTATGCTTTCCTCAACCTGTTGACTGTTGAGAATATGGGTGAGCATCAATTTTGTCTGAAAGTCTCTCTCGGAAATGAAGCCTTCCGCCAAGGCCAGGTCGCCTTTCGAAAAACAAAGATTTTTTTCTACCCCATCTCCTTGAATTCTTAAGTGCCCGGACTTTTTTCTTTCCCAGATGCGGAAGAGAAGTTGAGCGAGAGGTGTCGCGGCCAAGTTTTCTCGCCAGGAATTTTCGTCCATACGAATAATTTATGTAAAGCGTACCTCTCTGTCAAACGAAATTGTTCGAAGGATAGCGCCCCTAAAAAATTTGGAGACAGGTTCGCAGTTTCTGAATTAGACACAAACGCGTTAAGTGAATTGTCATTGCGAGGAACGAAGTGACGAAGCAATCCCCTGATTATGGCGCAACCTCCTGAGATTCCTCGCTTCGCTCGGAATGACCCTTCGGGTCAGATTGCCACGCTCCCGATGGTCGCTCGCAATGACTATGTAATGGTAGTAATTACGTTTGTATTAGATCCCGGGTCAGCGCATGAATGACATCGTCAAGAGGTTTAAGGCGATGTAGAACAGACTCT
>CAZKEW010000064.1:0-7641 GCA_964551885.1 uncultured Eubacteriales bacterium | reverse complement strand
GGTCAGCGCATGAATGACATCGTCAAGAGGTTTAAGGCGATGTAGAACAGACTCTTGATGAGCCAGAACCCGAAGGAGATGACGAGGGCTTTCTTTGGGTTAATTTTGAAGACAGAGGCGAGACCCAGGCCAAAGATGCCGAAGAGCCAGAGCTGGAAAAAGTCAAACTGGCTGAGCACGGTGTAAAGAGTGGACGTGACCTCGAGTTTGGGGAAGAAAACAGCGATACTGGTTGTGGTCTGCATGACCGATTTCCGGCTGAATATGAGGAGAAGCCTGAGGGCATTGCCCAGAATTTTATCCACAAAGTTCGCGTGAAGAAAGATGGAAAAAACCTGAAGATAATTGCTCTGCGTTGAGAACAGGCGGCCCAGGCCAAGCACAATCAGTGAGGAGAAGAGGAAGCCGATGAGAAGGGTCACAGGACTGAGCACCGCCGAACGAATGAGAAGGCCGGTCTGGGAGGTGCTTTTTGTCCGCTGGAGGGCCTGATTATATCTCTCTTCACCCCATTTTTGCTTAAGCTTTGCCGCATTGTCCTCCATCATCTGGAGACTGTCCTTTTGCATGAAGGGGGCGACAAGATAACTAAAGGCGGCGCTCACAATGAGAAGCACAATCAGAGCGTCAACCCAGATGGGTTTCTCGGCGAGGGCTTTAAATGTTTTACCAGGATCAAGAAATGTTCCGAAAAACCGGCTGAAGAAGTTCATCCTCATCCTCCTTTCCGCTCTTCTCTCTCAATCATGCCATCCTTGAGATAAATAATCCGTTGCGTTTGGCCGGCGATGTCTCTGTCATGGGTCACGATGATGATGGTATTTCCTTGGGCGTGGAGCCTGCGAAAGAGGTTTATGAGCTCTGATCCTGTTTTCGAATCGAGGTTTCCCGTGGGCTCATCGGCCAAAAGAATAGAGGGTTCATTGACCAAAGCGCGGGCTATGGCCACCCGCTGCCTCTCCCCTCCGGAAAGCTCGGGAGGCCGGTGATTCATCCTGGGAGCCATTTCCACCATATTCAAGGCTTTCTTGACTCTCTCTTCTCTTTCTCTTTTATTTGTTCCCTTATAGATCAGGGGAAGCTCGACATTGCGGAAGGCCGTTGCCCGGGGGAGAAGATTGAAGACCTGAAAAACAAACCCGATCTCGCGGTTGCGGATGTGGGCTAACTCGTTTTCACTCATGGCACTGACCAATTTCCCTTGGAGGTAATAGTTCCCTTCGGTCGGGGTATCCAGGCAGCCAATAAGATTCATTAAGGTTGATTTTCCGGAACCAGAAGGCCCCATGATGGCTAAAAATTCGTTGGACTGGACGGTGAAAGAGACTCCCTGGAGGGCTATGACTTCCTGTTTTTCGAGCTTATAGACTTTCCAGAGATTTTCAGCCCTGATGACAGCGCCGTCCTGGGAATCCATCCTTACCCTTCTTTCTTTGCCTCGGTTTTGATGAGGATCCCGTCCTTGAGTTCGCGGAGGGCGGTGTACGGCCCGACGATAACCTCTTGGCCTTCTTTGAGTCCGGAGGAGATCTCGATGAGGAGGCCTCCCATTATTCCCTTCGTCACAGGCACAAATTTGGCGCGTCCGTTCTCGACCACATAAAGTCCCTCTTCTTCTTCTTCCTGTTTTATGGCGGCATTTTTCTCTTCTTTTTCCCTGAGAACCAAGGCGGAGATGGGAACAGCCAGGACTCCCTTTTTTTCTGCCGTGATGACATCAGCCGAGGCCGAAAGCCCCGGCTTTAAACTCCTGGGAGGATTTTCCAGGGTGATTTTGACCTGAAAATCCCGGGATTCCTGTTGTGCGGTGGTCAATTTTTCAATAGCCGAGCTTCCGATCTCTGTCACAGTCCCGTTGAGGACTTGATTAGGCAGGGCATCGATTTTCACGTTCGCCTTTTGCCCGAGGTGGACGCCGACCACGTCCGTTTCATCGACCTCGACTTCCACTTGCATCTCTGAAAGGTCAGCGATGGTCATGAGGACAGTCCCGGGATTGTTCATCGTCCCGATAATGGCTACCTCGCCCTCTTCCACGCGCAGGCTGGTGATAATCCCGTCGATGGGAGAGTTATAAACCGTCTTACTTAGGGTGTCGAGAGTGCTCTTGAGCGAGGCTTCAGCCTGCTGGATTTGGTGGCGAATGGCCTGGGCCTCGGCTCGGGAAATGTCATACTGGACTTTGGCGGCCTCCAGTTGCTCCTCAGAAATAAGCTGCCCGTCAAAGAGCTGCTTTTGCCGGTCATAAGTATTCTGCTCCCTTTTCATCCGAGCCTCTGACTGGATGAGTTGGGATCTGTAAGACTGGATGAGCGCGCGGTCTCGTTCGGCGTTGGCCTCGTATTGCGCTGAGTCAAGCTTGAGCAGAAAATCTCCTGCCTTGACCTCTTGGCCTTCGACAACGCCGATCTTGACGATGCGTCCCAGCACATGGGCACTAATATTGATATTTTTCTTGGGCTTCACCTCGCCCGAAGCCGAGACAATCGAAGTCAGGTCGTGGGTTTTGATCGTTTCGACCGTGACCTTTACCGACTTTTCTCTTTTGGCCCGGAGGTTGAAGAGGACGACAAGCCCGATGACGATGATAACTGCGGAAATGATGAAGATCTTTTTCCGCCTGGATTTGGGAGTCGTTTGTTCTTTCATTTTTTTATGCCAGATAATGCGATATCTCATGCTTTTTTCGCATATATCATAATATATTACGGGAAAAAGGGCAAAAAGTTTAAGCGGCATATCCGGGAATGGGCTCTCTCCCATTCAGGTTTTTAACGCCGTTCCCTCACTGCCCTTCTCGGTGCCTGCGGAACTCGCGTCTCAGATAACAGCGCTTTTTCGAGAGAAACCCTGCCTGCTCAGTCCTCATAGGGGCACTCTTACCCCCGAGCCCTCCCCCTCTTTTGAATGGGGGAAGGAAAAGGTTGGAGACGGTTCTCGTTGAGAGCCGTTCCCTCTCTTTGGTGATTGATAACAAGCAGAGGAGTTGATAATATATTGGGGCTATGGAGAGATGGACAGAATTCATGCAGGCCGCTCAGGGGGCTGCCCTGGAAGCAGGGCAGATGCTCAGGCAGGGCATGAATGAGGGAAGAGAAATCTCCTTCAAGGGGACCGTTGACCTGGTGACGAATTTTGACAACAAAGCCCAAGAGATGATCTTTGACCGGCTCTCCAGGTCTTTTCCTGACCATGGTTTCCTTGCCGAGGAAGGATTGAGCCGGAAGGAGATAGGAGAGTTTCGCTGGATCATCGACCCCTTGGATGGCACGACGAATTATGCCCACCGCGTTCCCATTTTCTGTGTGTCCATTGGCCTGGAGTTTCAAGGAAGAATCATTCTCGGCGTGGTTTACGATCCTATGCAAGAGGAGATGTTTCAGGCTCTCGATGGCGAGGGCGCTTATCTCGACGGGAACAGGATTCGTGTTTCCACTGAGAATGACCTGGGCAAAAGTCTTTTGGCCACAGGATTTCCCTACGACATCCGGGTCAGCCCGGTCAACAACGCCGTCCACTTCAATAATTTTTTGACCCGCGTCCAGGCCATCCGGCGTTGCGGCTCTGCGGCCTTGGACCTTTGCTATGTGGCCTGCGGACGGTTTGACGGGTTTTGGGAGCTGAAGCTCCATCCCTGGGACATGGCCGCTGGCGGGCTAGTCGTCAAAGAGGCGGGAGGCCGGCTGTCTGATTTTGACGGCGGAGAGTTCAGCCTTTACAAGTCCGAGGCCCTGGCAACGAATGGCTTGATCCATGAGTCGATGTTGCAGGTGCTTCAGATGGGAAAGATGCAGCAGTCAATGAGAATCAATAAGATAGAGAATGAATAGAACAAAAGCATATTGTTCGCTCGGTTTTCTCGCTGTGTCCTTATTTCTTTTGTTGTGTCATCCTTTGCCGGGGGAAAGATCGGCGGCGTCTAATCCCGCTCAAGAAGGAGCCTTGGTTGTCACTGTCCCGGGAAACCTCCCCTGGACGGATACGGGAATGGATGTGATTGCAGGCCAGGAGATTGTTTTTAAAGCCGATGGAAAAATTTCCCTTCAGAAGGGAAATCCCCAGGCCGAGTGCGGCCCCGATGGCTATGACCTTCGGACGGTCCAGCAGCCGCTGCCGGAGAAAAACTTGGGAGCTCTCATCGGAAAGGTGGTCATCTCCGTATCGGTGTTTGTCGACGAGAAGACGGGCGAAGAAAAAAGGGAAGAGGTCGCCCAGGTCTTTTTCGTGGGGTCAGAGAATCTGGTCGAAATGCCGGCGAAAGGCCGACTTTTCTTGGGGATCAACGAGAGTGTCAGCGGCGATAATGCCGGCGAATTCAAGGTCACGATTACGGCTGCCACAAAAGAAGACCGGTAAGAATTATTTCGGCTGGTTGTTTTTTCCCAGGAATCTTTCCATGAACTGGGTGTTGTATTGGCCGTTGAGGAAATCAGAGTCGGAGAGAATGGACAGATGAAGAGGCAGATTGGTTTTTATCCCGACTACCGTTGTCATCTCTATGGCCGCCTGCATTTTTTTGATGACCTCTGGCCGCGAAGGAGCCAAAGCCGAGATTTTAGCCACAAGAGAGTCATAGTCGGGGGGGATTTTCCAGCCCTGGTAAGCGGCTGAATCGACACGGATGCCCGCTCCTCCCGGCATGACGAGGAAGTCAATCGTGCCCGGCGAAGGGCTGAAGGTGACCGGGTCCTCAGCGTTGATGCGGCATTCCATGCTGTGGCCCCTCATCTCCAAGTCATCTGGAATGGAAAGTTTCTCCCCGGCGGCTATCGCGATTTGCTCTTTGATCAAATCGATGTTGTAGACCATTTCGGTGATCGGGTGCTCAACCTGGACGCGGGTGTTGGCTTCCATGAAGTAGAACCTTTTCTTTTCGTCCACCAGAAACTCAAAGGTCCCGAGACTCTCGTAGCCTATGGAGCGGGCGGCTTCTTCAGCGGATTTGACCATCTTTTTGCGCAGCCGTTCATCCACAAAAGGAGAGGGCGACTCTTCGATGATTTTTTGGTGCTTCCGCTGAATCGAACACTCCCTCTCTCCAAGGGCGACCACGTTTCCTTTCTTGTCGCCAATGACCTGAATCTCGATGTGGCGGGCATTAGGGAGGTATTTTTCGATATACAGGGAAGAGTCATTGAAGGCGGACTTGGCTTCATTCTGGGCCAGGCTGAACTGCTCTTCGAGCTGCGTCTGCGAGCGGGCGATCCTCATGCCTTTCCCGCCGCCGCCGGCCGCTGCCTTTAAGATGACGGGGTAACCTATCTTCTTGGCAATTTTTTTGGCCTCGGTGATGTCTTCGACGATTTCATCGCTTCCCGGGATGATAGAGAGTTTGGCCTTCCTCATCTCTTGGCGGGCCAGGCTTTTGTTTCCCATGAGCTTTATGATAGAGGGGGGGGGGCCGATGAAGGTAATTCCTGAGGATTCGCAGATCTCGGCGAAACGGGGATTTTCAGCCATGAACCCGTAGCCTGGATGGATGGCGTCTGCCTGAGTGATCTCGGCAGCGCTGAGAATGTTGGGGATATTGAGGTAACTGTCAGAGGCCCGGCCGGGGCCGATGCAAATTTTTTCATCGGCCAGCACGGCGTGCAGCGAGCTCCGGTCGCTTTCGGAAAAGACGGCAACAGTTTTTATTCCCAATTCGCGAGCGGTCCGGATGATCCGGAGCGCGATCTCACCACGGTTGGCTATAAGGATCTTGGAAAACATCAGAGATCAGATGACAGGCTGGACGGCGAACAGCTTTTGGCCGTATTCGACGGGCTTTCCGTTTTCGGCATAGATTTCTTTAATCACTCCTTCCACGTCGCATTCAATTTCGTTCATCAGCTTCATGGCTTCGATGAGGCAAAGGGTCTGCTTCTTTTTCACCTCGTCTCCGACATCAACAAAAGGGGGAGAGTTTGGGTCGGGAGACCGGTAGAAAGTTCCTACCATAGGAGAAGTCACGTAATGGAGGTTATCGCTAGATTCATGGGAATGTGCTTCTTCTGGGAGAGAGGCTTTTTCATTTCCGGTTTGCGAGCTGGAGCCCGGAACAGAGATTTTTTCCGGGAAAGGAGCAGAACCCACGGCCCGGCTGATCTTAATCTTAAGCCCTTCAACTTCCAGCTCAAAATGGGTCAATCTTTTCTCTTCCAGGAAGCTGACGAGCCTGGTGATTTCTTCGTAATCAATCTTGTTTTTCATAAAACTGTCCTCCAAGGAGGTCAATTGCGAATGATTTATTTCATCTCAGAGGAGGTATTTCTTCTTTGGTTGATGAATACCTTACCCAGAAACAAGGGAAATGTCAAGCCCAAGCCTTGGGACGGTTCTCCCTGAGAACCGTCCCCTTTTTATTCTAAGAAGATGAGCTCGCAGCGATAAGCTAATACCAACTAGTCCCTTATAATTTACAAATGATATATTTTATTAATTAATAATAGACATAATTATTTGTTTTAAATGAATATATTGACAAATGATATTATTTTTTATAATAATCGATACGATAAACGTTTCGACCTCGCGGTTGAACCCGATGTTTTCGACAAGCAAGTTGGCAATAAAATCAGCACAAATACGGCAATTTTTCTTTGAAGGACGGAAAAAATGGGAGAGCTTAGAGTAAGTGTTAAATGCCCTTTTTGCAGGCGAAGCCTTATGTCTGGTGACAAAATTCTGGATGGCCATCCGAGCGTAAGAGTTGTTATTCAGTACGGTGAAAAACCGGGATTTTTATTCCTGAGTTCCATCTATGGCAGTTTCAGCATTGATTCTGAAATTGATGTCCCGCCCGATGAAATGGTGCTCTTTTTTTGCCCACTCTGTCATTCTTCTCTTCTGACCGGTCATTTATGTGAAAGGTGCCATGCCCCGATGGCGCTCTTTGAATTGCAAAGCGGAGGCAACGTTGAGATTTGCTCCCGGCGCGGATGTAAGGAACACTTCATCGAATTTTCCAATTTAGCTCAAAAAGCCTCAGCTCTCTACGATATTTATGAAGTGTTCGCCCACCCTTATTCTAAAAAAAGTCCCTTTGATCACAACAAAAAGGGTTAGAGCAGACCCTCCAGGTTTGACTTAAATCGAGGAAATCCCTTAAGATGGGGAGGCTTGGCCGCCCCCTGACAGAGAAAATAATGTTCGAACAGCTCTCAACCCGCCTCCAGAAGGTGATGAAATTTCTGCGGGGTGAAGGGAAGATCACCGAGAAGAACATGGGGGAAGCCCTGAGGATGATTCGCCTGGCCCTTCTCGAGGCGGACGTCAATTACAAGGTCGTCAAAGAGATCATCGAGAAGATCCAGGCCAAGGCTTTGAACCAGGAAGTCCTGGACAGCTTGACGCCGGCCCAGCAGGTGATCAAGATTGTCCGGGATGAGCTGACCTCCATTCTCGGCCAGGAAGCCCAGTCTCTGCGCTTTGCCGGCCATCCGCCGTCTATTTTCATGCTGGTCGGGCTTCAGGGCTCGGGTAAGACGACTTCCTGCGGGAAGCTGGCCAAATGGACTCTCAGCCTCCAGAAAAATCCGCTTCTTGTCTCTTTTGACTTGAAAAGGCCGGCTGCGCAAGACCAATTGCAGATGATCGCCGGACAGATCAACCTGCCTTTCTATGAGATGAGCAAGGAGCAGGTGTCTTCTCCCCAGAGGG
>CAZKEW010000063.1:0-11683 GCA_964551885.1 uncultured Eubacteriales bacterium | reverse complement strand
AGAAGGAATTGACGGTTGCGGAGTTTAAGGCTTTGACCGGATTGAGCCGGAAGTATGCCATTCCTCTTTTAGAATTATTGGACCAGATGGGAGTCACGCGGCGAAAGGGCCCGGTGAGAGAAATATTGTAAAAGAGGCTATTTGAAGGGACTCGTCATCCTCTCTTTTTATCCCCTCCGGAGGAGAAATCAAGCTTCGAGACCGGCCAGCCAATCTCCCGCTCGACGAAGCGCGACGCCGTTCTTGTCCTGCTCCTGACGAAGGTTATGAATGAGCAAAATCGCTTCAGCTTGGGGGAGACGTTTTTTGAACTGGATAAGAGCGGGCGGGATATCGCCTCCCGACGTCTTGACTTCGATGAGGGACGTCGGCCGGTCGTCCGAGATAAGGGCGAAGTCGATTTCCCTCCCGTTATTCGTTTTGATATAGTGCAAGCTCACGCTTCGACCCATGGCGTCATTGAGATACCAGGCATGTTTGATTAAGGCCAGAGCGCAGGCGTTTTCAAGGCGCGTGCCCTCGTCACCTTTGACATATCCACTGTCAAAGAAGTAGAGCTTCGGCTCTTTGCGAAGTGAACGTGTCAAATACTTGTGATAAGGCTTGATAAGAAAAATGATATAAAGACTTTCGAGGATTTGGACGTACTTCTTAACCGTATTCGGAGCGACCTGCAAGTCTTCGGCAAGCGAAGAGTAGGAAAGAGGCGATCCCACCCGTTCCCGCAAGAGTTCTACGAGCTGGCGCATCGCCCTGAGCTCGTGAATCCGGCTGAACTCCAGGATGTCTTCACGGATGATATCCGTAAAGTATTGATTCCTCCAACGGACGGCTTCGTCGGTTGAACCTGATAAAAAGGGCTCAGGAAATCCACCCAGAGTTATCAAGCGGTTTACGGCTTCTTGAGCGTCAATCGAGCCTACCACCTCTCTTACAGAGATGGGCAGCAAACGAAGATGCAGATAGCGGCCGGCCAGAGATTCTCCTCCCTGTCGGAATGTTTCCAGCCTTGCGCTGCCGGTGACCAGTATGGCTTGGCCGGTCGGCCGACCGTCATAGGCCCCCTTGAGGAATTGCTTCCAGCCTTTCATCTTGTGGATTTCATCGAAGATCAAGAGGTCGGAATCATATCGCCAGCTCTGGCTATTGATGATTTGCCGATCCTCCGGGACATCATAATTCAGGTACTGGGGGCGATTGAAATCCTCTATGACCTGTTTGGCGAGGTAGGTTTTCCCAACCTGACGCGGTCCGGTTATTAAGACCATTTTTTTGGCGAGGTCCTTAAGCACTTGTTCGTGCAAATAGCGTCTCATGGTTACAATTATGCACGAATTTGCGGAATAGTCAAGATTAAAATGCAAAATCGTGCATATTTATCTTTTTTCTAGAATGAGGAGTTTCACTTGACCGTCATCCCTGAGATCGGATCTTCCCCCTCGGCTGACCTCCCGTATCCCGGATAAAAGCAAGGTCATGGTCTGCTACTACGGACTAAAGACAAGAGTTACTTTTTCGACGGCGCAATGATGTTCGCCATTTCTGGCCCGGCATATCTGTACGTTTTAAGAATGTTATCAAAAAAAGCTTTGACCCTCTCCTCGAACTTTGTCCTGGCGTAAGCCTGAGCCTTTTTATAGGCTGATTCACTCAGTTTTTGGATAAGCTTCTGGTCCCGGAATAATTTCAACGAATATTTTAGCAATTCGGCTGTGGATTGAACCCTGAATCCATTCACGCCATGATCCACAATTTCCCTGAGCCCGCCTCCGTCATAGACGAGAGGGGCCATCTTGTTTTGCATCGCCTCAACGGTCGTCATGCCAAAATGTTCAATTTCAGACGGGTCCTCATGTTTTAAGCCGCATAAATGCCAGAATAAGGTTGATTCCCGGTAGAGGCGCTTCAACTCTTCGATAGGTATATTCACCTTCAATTCAATATTTTGACCCGGATTGTCGCTTATAATCTTTTCCAATCTCGCGAGATAAGGGTTATTCGGGTTGCTGCCGCCGACCAGGATGAATTTCCAGGCCCTGGCGAGCTCCGGCCATTTCTGATTCAATTTCAGAAATGCCTCTATCATTTCCTGCTGTCTCTTTGTTCCTTCAACTTCAAACCTTGCCACAGAAAGAACGATTTTCTTTTTGGGGAATTCTCGCCCCTCGGGTTCCATATCCACAGGAGGATAAATATGGTCGTGCGGAGAGATCTTCCATCTTTTCTCGATCCATTCTGCTGTATAGCGGCTGTTGCAGATCACATAGGCATATTGGTCGGCGTAAAAATAGGTTTTGGGCCTTCTCTCGGGAAAATGACAAATCAATGCGGATATGTTGGATAACGGGAAGACCATTTCATTCATGCTGTTATTGACGAAAATATCATAATGGCCGCTTTCTCGACTTATGAGATGGAAGGGGTTTTTGATTTCTTTGGGAACGAGCGCCGGGTCAAGATGGAGAGCCTTTCTTTCTTCAAAATAAGGGAGTTTGATGACTTTGATTTGGCATTTGGACAGGTCAAGATTATACCAACTCAAAAAATCTTTAGGGGTGACTTCGTTGTTGGCGATAAGAGTGATGTCGAATTGATCTTGGAGCGCAGAAGCGATGGTCAAACCGTATTTTTGCGCCCCCCCTATAAAATGAAAGGCGTGGTCATAGATCGCCAGGGAAGGTTTTCGGAGGTTGAAAATGACCTCGGCCCGCAACAAATGATTGTAGGCTGACTGTATTCCCCGTTCGTTGGATATTTCATTTATTTCCCCGGCCAACTCTGGGACAGCAGTGTGGGAATTGAGCTTTAAATTTTTTAGAAAATGAAGAAATTTATCACTATCCTTTAGGTTCATTCGGGTTATGATCTGCAGCCCTGTTTTTGAGCTGTTCAAGGCTTGAATGCAAATCTTCGAGCTTGGCCTCGAGAACAGTTAGGTTTTCTTCAAAAGCGCTGATTTTTTCTTGAATCTGCTTCATTCTTTTCTTGTTGTTCCTGGTCTGAAGAAGCAAGGCCTGATATAGGTCTACGGATTGCTGGTTGAATTGGGCCTGCTTAGCCAAAAATAAATCGTTATAATCGACGATACTTTTGAGCAAGAATTGCTTGAGTAAAACGATCGGTCTGCCGAGTATTTTTCTGTGAGACGCTATGGGTTTCTTATCAGGTTTGGAGTCGATTCTGCTTCTTATTGAGGGGAAATGCTCTGCTATATATGTCTCTAACTCCCGTTCGGAAAGCTCCTCCGCGTCGGCAGGAAATGGCCGGTCTATTTCTTTTTTGACCAATTCCCGGAGGTCCTGAATCTCCTCTTTTTTCTTGTCCAGCTCTTCTTTTAATCGCTGGATCTCTTTAGCTATGGCTTCTTCCATCTTTAATCGACCATTAAACCGGCTGAGGCGGCCGCTTCTGTCACTGATCCGATTTTATAATCAATCATTCTTTATTTCAAGTTAAGACTAACGTAATAATTGTTGTTATGTATCATTGCGAGCGACCGAAAGGAGCGCGGCAATCCGACGAAGTCGTCGCGAGACATCGAAGATGTCGTGGCGATCTCAAGATTATCCCGTAGCATCTTGAGATTCCTCGCTTCGCTCGGAATGACCCTTCGGGTTAGATCGCCACGTCGCTTCGCTCCTCGCGATGACATTTTATTTAGTGCGTTTACAATAGCGAAGGGACTCCAATTTTTTAGAGAGGACCTCTTTCGCCTGACTCACCGTGATTCCTTTGATGCAACGCGCTTCGTTGAACTGGCAATTTTCAGAGCACGGATTACACGAAAGCCCTAAACGAATGACTTCGTGGTTTGTCCCCCATGGCCTGAAGCGCTCGTACTCACCCGGGCCAAACAACCCCACTGAGGGAACACCCGAGGCTGTCGCCACATGCATGGGGCCGGAGTCATTGCCGACGAACAGCTTGCAGGACTTAAGGATTGAGGCCATTTCTCGCAATGTGGTTTTGCCGGCGAGATTGACCGTGCGTTTGCTTTGCAATCCCCTTTCCACTTGAAGCGCTAATCCCCGTTCCCCTTTGCTTGCTATAATCAAGATACAAGCCTTGTAGGTTTCCTGCAGCCATTTGCCCAACTCGATGAAACGGCTCGCCGGCCAACGGCGGTAGGCCCAGGCTGCCCCAGGCGCAAAGGCGATAAGCAAGTCCGTATCTGCGAGGCCGTATTGGTTCAGGAGATTTTTGGCGAATCGTTCATCGTCCTGGGTCGTCCAGACTTCCAGGCTCGTGTCCTCAGGATGAGCTCCCAAGAAACGCAAAATGTCCAGCTGGAGTTCAATCTCGTGCTTGGAGGCGCCTCTGACCGGGCCTTGAGTCGTCAAACGGTTCACGTCTCCTAATCTTGTGAACGTAAAGTCGTTAGGGCCATTGATATAGGCAATTCGGCGGGGAGCGCCGCTAACATACATCAGGATAAGGGAAGCCGCCTGACAGGCATCGTTATTCCACCTGAGTGAAATGGCCGCGTCGAAATGATGCTTCCAAAGACTGCGCCCGGCCAGCCCGGATGCCTTCAGCCACCAAAGGATGCGTCCGCGAAAGGCGTTTTTCCAGTCTTTGACGACTCTCCAGTGGAACGGGACGACTTCATCGATATAAGGGCATTTTTCGACCAAATTGAACATACTGGGCTGGATGACGAGTGTGATTTTTGCGCGGGGGAGGAACCATCGCAGCTCTCGAAGAAACGGGTTGGTCAAGATGATATCACCCATGTCGGCCAGTTGGACGACCAACACTTTCCGGAGTTGGGAGGCGTCTCGCGGGGAGCTTTTGCGGCGCCTGCCGCTCAGAAGAAAGAATGCTTTATAGAGAGTGGGGAAAATCAAAAGCGCCACAAAAGAGGAGGACTTTTGATATGCGGCTTTCAGTTTGCGTAGGAAAAAGTCCGGTTTCAGGAAGGCTCGAGCCAGCACGAAAAAATCACCAATTTCGAGCCACCTTTTTGCTCGTTTGGAGAGCTTGGCGACTGATTCAGAACGGGCTCTTTCCGCTCTTAAAGGGAGCCCCTTTGATTCGGTGCGTTGACGATTAGCACCCGCTTGCGCTGCAGCGTCTTTCAATACCGCTTCTATGGAATCGATGGATTGCTCGAGCCGGAACCTCTCTTCTATAGTGCTCCTTGCGTTCGAGCGCATGGATTCATAAAGCCCTGGATCCTGAAGCAGTCGAAGTATTTGTTGGGCGCATGCTCTCGGGTTCTCTTTGGGAATAATTAAGGCATTGAATCCATCCCTGAGGATTTCAGCGTTGCCTCCCGATGCCGTGCTGACGACTGCCATTCCACAGGACATGGCTTCTAACAGGGAGATCGTCAGCGGTTCCTCCATCACAGAGGGAAAGACAAGAATGTCATGGGCCTGATAAAGGTCCGGCATATTTTTGCGCGGGGTATAACCTGCAAATGTTATGTTATTAAGAACGCCGTTGGTCGCGGCCAAAACGCGAAGATAGGCCGTAAAATCAGGGAAAGCTTTATCATCTCCGACGATCGTCATGGACAAGAGATCATAACCGCGCTCTTTTTTTAAGATTCCCAGCGCTTCTATGGCGACATCAAGGCCTTTTTGAGGGCCTATTTGCCCTACGTATAGCAGGCGACTCGGCTTTTGGCGATTTGCTTTGTTAAATGAAAAACGGCGGATATCAATACCCCAGGGGATCACGGCGGCCTGAGCCACAGTTTGGCCGACTTGTATCGCCATGTTCTTTAGGTATTGGCTTGTAAAAATAACACGGGCCAAGTCTGAAGGCTGCGAAGGCGGCAGGAGCTCGAAATGACGGCTCAAAAAACGAAGAACCTTAAACCCGCCCCTTCCTTTTGGCCACGACTGGAACCAGGGATCCCTTTCCCAGGTGGCAAACCAGTCTGAAGAGACGTAGAAACATGCGGGCAGCCCCATTTCCTGGGCCAATAAAGCGAGAGAGATGGAAATGTGAGAGAGGTCAAACAAGAAAACAATGTCAGGCTGAAAATCTCGACAGAGGCTCCTTAAGTAGGCCTGATTGACAACTTCTTTTAAAAAGACATCATGCCAATGCTGGTTGTTTTTAGAATCTTTTGTTAGCCAGCGGTGGACAGCGCCGTCACTCTGCGGTTTTTTTAACCCATACGTGCTGGTAAGGACTTGGACACGGTGTCCCCGAGTTTTTAGCGATTCAACGATATCCCGGCAACCCAGCGCGTAGCCAGTCTTATGATGGGGGGGATAGAAATTGGAAATGACCAGTATTCGCATCGCCAAATCAATTCTCTGGCGCAATATATCATCGAGGAGCCGATTACTTCTTATCTTCTTTCTTCTTTTTGTTCAAGGCGGATTTGAGCTTTTCGGCAAAGATTCCAAAAGAAGTCTCTTTCGGCGCGACCGGCTTGAACTCCTCTCTTTTGTCTTTGGCCGCCAGCTCTTCCCTCTCGGCTTCGGCCTCTTTTTCTTTGATGGCCGAGAGCGCTTCCTGTTCTGATTCGGCCAGCTCTATCTTCTCTTCGATGACTCGTCTTTCACTCTTGCGCGGTTTGGAGACCCTGTCGCCCTCTGCTTTCAGTTTCTTTCTCTTGACCGGCCTTTCTTTGGCTGCAGCCGGCGCTTCGACCCGGATTCTCTCAACCGTTTCTGCTCGAAAAGGAGCGAGCGCAGGCTCAGCTTCCTCTGTTATCTCGACTTCTTCAGAAGGAATGGCCACCTCTCGAATGGCTTCAGGAATAACCTCCTCAGCCGGCATTTCAGCAGGAATTTCAGGCTTAGCCGCTTCAACGATCTTCATGGGTTCCTGGTAGAAGAAGATTCCTTTCTTCTTTTCCGAGGAGGTGAATTCCGGCGAATTGAGAAGAGTGGTCTCGACATCCTCCTGGGTTGTCTGCTTTACGACATCCACCAGATGATAAGCCCTCAGGAAGTGGAGGGAATGGTCATCGGATTCCAGCCCGAAGTTCTTAAAGATAAGGATAAGAAGCTCTCGCAAGTCCCTTTCATCCTTCTGGACATGATGGAGAAGAAGCCGGGCCAAGGTTTCCTTCTCCAAAAAGATGATTTTATTCGGCAGGGCGAAGGTGAAGGCTTCTTCGCCGGTGTCGTTGAATCTGTCCTCTTTCGGGTCATAGGAGAGCTGAGGCACAGAGATTTTCTTCTTTGATTTCTTGAGCCAGAAGTTAAACTGGTAAGGATTTTTTCTTTCCAGGGTGAAGCTTGTCCCCTGGGGGATATTATTGGCCTGAAAAAAGTCTTTGAGTCCTAAGAAGAAGCAGTCCGAGGGATAATAATAGACCGTGTAGCTCTTTCCTTCTTCAGCATCGACAAAGGTGTACTCCCGGGCGTGGGAGAGCTCTTTGTTCAGGCTTTTCGGAACCCTGACTCCTCCTGACAAGACTTCCCGGCAGGTGAGGTAGATCTTCAAAGGAAAATCATGGAAAGTGCTGAGCTGCGGCTTTTCTGTCCCTTCCATGGCCGGAAGCTTGGCTGCAGCAGCGGCCAGAGGAAGGCCGTCTAAAAAGGAGTTGAGGATACTCTTGAGGTGCCATTTGCCCCAGCGGATCGGAGTAACAAAGATAAATTCCTTTTTGTATTTCTTTTCCAGCAAATAATTCAGGGACAGGCAAGTCATATCGAAAAGATTATGCGAGGCTTCCAGCCCGAAAAATTTATTCACCAATTCTTCTGTCGAAGCCGCCTGCCGGGTTTCCTGGATGTGCTTTTCCAGGTCTTTGATTTTTTCCTCGGGGATGGCCACCTGATTTTTTGCCAGCTGCCAGAAATCATTCCAGCTGAAGAATTTATCTGCTTTGGAGAGGGCGGCGCGCAGGTTCTTTTCCAGGGCTTTAATGTCCCTGTCTGTCATCGGGAGCTCGCTGAGGCGGGGGTCGTCGGCCTTCTCCATTTTTTCGGGCGCCAGGGCCTTCCCTTCGCAGTCGGAGGGGAGGAGGACCTGGGTCTTGGTCTTTTTCATGTAATCGATGTACTTCCGGAAGAGGCCTCCGCCCGTGTAATCCGCTTCTAACATCTCGCACTGAAAGCTTTTGTAATAGAGCTTGTTGACGACCTTCAGGACCACCGCTCCCTTGAAGTGCTCAACGGTCTTGCTGCTGACAGTCAAGGGCTCGTCGTATTCCTTGTAGACCTGATCGCCGATTTCGTACTTCGAGTTGGGGTCATATTTCACCACGTCTTGGACTCTCTGGCTGGCCGTCTTCTGGAAGGCTAATTTTTCAGTGATTTCATGAAGGGAAAAGGGCCCGGGCGTCTGCTCGAACTCTTTCTCGATGTAAGCGAGATTGTCTTCTGTGACCTGAGTGAGGTTGTTGTCTTTATCCATTTTTCTATTTTTTTCCCATTAATAATACCATAATCACCTTCTGGATATGAAGCCTATTCTCGGCCTGGTCATAGACGATGGAGTTCGGAGAGTCAATCACCTCATCGGTGACTTCCTCGCCCCGGTGGGCGGGCAGGCAGTGCATGAAAGACGCGTCTTTCTTGGCGGAGGCCATCAGGGCGCTGTTGACCTGGTAAGGTGCAAAAATCCTGGCTCTCGCTTCCTTTTCGTCTTCCTGGCCCATGGAAGCCCAGACATCTGTATAGACCGCATCAGCTTGCGAGACAGCCTGGCGGGCGTCGTGAGTCAGGCTGAGGGAGAACCCCGTTTCCCGGCCGTCTTCTTCTGCCAGCTTGATAATCTCGGCCTTGGGCTCGTAACCAGGCGGAGTAGCCACGGATATCCGGCATCCCGCCTTTGCGGCCGCAAAAAGAAGGCTGTGGCAGACATTATTGCCGTCTCCGACATAGGCCACCTTGAGCCGGGCAAGGTCGCCTTTTTTTTCTTTCAGGGTGAAGAAGTCGGCCATGGCCTGGCAGGGATGGAGAAAGTCCGACAGGGCGTTGATGACCGGGATCTTGGTGCTTGCCGCAAGATCAATGATGTTCTGATGGGCAAAGGTGCGGATCATGATGCCGTCGACCCAGCGCTCCAGATTCTTCCCCACATCAAAATAGGCCTCCCGAGTGCCGACCTGGCTGTCGGTGGGGCTCAGATAGATGGCCGATCCTCCCAACTCGAGCATCCCGACTTCAAAGGTCATCCGGGTGCGAAGCGACGGCTTCTCAAAAATCATCGCTAAGATCTGGTCTTTGAGCTTGTTGCGGAAGCGCTGGGGATGTTCCTTGATTTCTGCGGTCATATCCATGATTTCATGGAATTCATAGAGGGTGAGGTCGTGGATGGAGATGAAATCTTTCTTCATGTTTCCTCCTAAGATGCCACTATCCTTGTCCCTGAACGTTTGATCAGAGCGGCTTTGAGGTGGCTGGCCGAAGTGATCAGGACTTCTTTCCCGCCGGCCTGGATATACTCGATGGCGGCCTCAATTTTCGGGCCCATCGAACCGGGAGGGAACTGTCCCTGGGAGAGGTATTCCTTGGCCTCGGCCGCGGTCATGACGTCGACCGGCCGCTCCTGCGGAGTCCCGTAATCGAGGTAAACCCGTTCGATATTGGTCAGGATGATGAAGAGGTCGACTTTAACTTCCCGGGCGATCAAGCTGGCCACGTAGTCTTTATCGATAACCGCTTCCATGCCCTTGAAGAGCCCTCGGCCGTTGATGATGATTGGGATTCCTCCTCCTCCGGCCGCGATGACGACCCTGCCGGCGTGGACGAGGTCCCGGATAATCCATTTGGAGACAACATCTATGGGCTTTGGCGAGGGGACGACTTTCCGGTATCCCCGGCCGGCATCTTCGATCATTGCCCACTTCTTCTCCTTGGCGAGCATTTGCGCCCTGTACTTGGAGTAGAAGGGGCCCACAGGCTTGGTGGGATTTTGGAAGGCCGGGTCTTCCTTGTCGACGATCACCTGCGTGACCAGGGTCGCCACTTCCTTGTCCAGCGAACGGGTCCGGAGTTCGTTGATGATCGCCCTCTCTAACATATACCCCATGCTCCCTTCTGTCATTGCGTCGCAGACCTCCAGGCTAAAAGGCGGGATTTTGGTGACCGCCTCTTCCATCTGGATGAGGAGGTTTCCGACCTGGGGACCGTTGCCGTGGACGATAATCAGCTCGTACCCTTTTCCGACGATGTGGACCATCAGCTTGGCCGCCTTCTGGGCGTTGCGCATCTGCTCTTCCTGGAGGCCCCTCTGGTTTTCCGGAAGCAGGGCGTTTCCGCCGAAGGCGATGAGGGCGATCTTTCTTTTCATCAGAATCTCGCCAGGACTTCCTTTAAGTTGGGAGAGCCCTGTTCCTCGAGCTCGTAGCCTACATGGATAAGCTTTTTATTCGTCTTGATCAGCCGGCGGAGGTCGATCGGAGTGGCGCTCACAACGAGGTCGCAGTCAATGGCGTTGATCGTTTGGCCGAGCTCTTCGACCTGCTCTTTCCCGTAACCCATGGCTGGAAGAACTTTGTCCAGATGCTTGTACTTGGCGAAAGTCGCTTTGATGCTTCCCACGGCGGCGGGTCTGGGGTCGATGATTTTCGAGGCACCGTACTTCTGGGCCGCCACGATGCCCGCGCCGTAAGCCATCTCACCGTGGGTTAAGGTGGGGCCGTCCTCTATGACCAAAACTCTTTTTCCGGCAATTTCCGCGCCTTCTGATGTGATAATCGGGGAATGGGCCCGGATAATTGTGGCCTTGGGGTTGACTTTGCGGATGTTTTCGAGGACGACCTGGATCTTCTCCTGAGGAGCTGTGTCCATCTTGTTGATGACGAGGACATCGGCGCGCCTGAGGTTGGTCTCACCGGGATGATAGAGCAGCTCATGCCCGGCCCGATGGGGGTCGACAACAACAATCTCCAGGTCGGCGACATAGAAGGAAAAGTCGTTGTTGCCGCCGTCCCAAAGAATGATCTCGGCTTCTTTTTCGGCTTCATCGAGGATGGCCTGGTAGTCAACGCCGGCATAGACGACGATTCCTTTATCAATGTGAGGCTCATATTCTTCTCTTTCCTCGATGGTGCAGTCGTGCTTGACGAGATCGTCATAGGTGGCGAACCGCTGGACTTTTTGCTTAACGAGGTCACCGTAGGGCATAGGATGACGGATGACCACTACCTTTCTTCCCTTTTCTTTAAGGAGCAAAGCCACTTTGCGGCTGGTCTGGCTTTTTCCCGACCCTGTCCGGACGGCGCAAACCGAAATGAGCGGCCGCTTGCTTTTGATCATCGTCTCACAGGGGCCCTGGAGGGAAAAGCTGGCCCCGGCGGCCAACACCTGCGAAGCTTTGTGCATCACATACTCGTGAGAGACATCGCTGTAGGCGAAATAGACTTCTTTGACGTCGTGCTTCTTGATCAGAGCAGGAAGCTCTTCTTCGTGATAGATGGGAATTCCATCAGGATAAACCCGCCCCGCCAGTTGCGCCGGATATTTCCGGCTGGCGATGTCCGGTATTTGCGTCGCGGTGAAGGCGACCACCCGGTAATCGGCGTTATCCCGGAAGTAGACATTAAAGTTGTGAAAGTCCCTTCCGGCAGCGCCCATAATAATAACGTTCTTCATAAATGCGACTCCTTTTCGAAAGAATTATTCATCTCTCCCGGCATGCTTTCCTTCCGATGAAAGGTTTTTTAGTATAATACAGGCCTTCAGGTTAAATCAACGGGTGGCTCGAGGTAGATAGCATTTCTATTTCCGTGATTGTTTTTTTAGCTTGGTCAAGGGATTCGCTC
>CAZKEW010000062.1:0-11717 GCA_964551885.1 uncultured Eubacteriales bacterium | reverse complement strand
CACACATGGCCCTCCGCCCAAGTGAGGAAGGAAGCTCAGGACATACTCGCCGGCCTCTTCGCAGGCTTCCCTCAAAAGCCAAAATTTTCAGGCTAAATCTCTCGATGGTCGCTCCATCCCTCACTGGAGCTCTATTTACCACGGTTTTAGAGATGCTTCCAACGAGAACCGTCCCCAGGATAAATGCTCTTGCGCGGGCGAGCATTTCTGTGGTAGTTAATTAATTTCCCACAAAGAGGTATGACATCATGAAAAAAACACGCTTTTACGATTGCCATAAAAGGCTCAGCGCCCGCATGATCGAATTCTTTGGCTGGGAAATGCCCGTCGAATACAAGGGTGTTATCGAGGAGCACCTGGCTGTCCGCGAGCGGGCCGGCCTTTTCGATGTCAGTCATATGGGCGAAATCATCATTCAAGGAAAGAATGCTCAGGCATTTGTCCAGCATCTCACTCCCAATGATGCGAGCCGCCTCGCCGTCAACCAGGCTCAGTACACGGCTTTAACGACTCCGCAAGGAACTTTTGTCGACGATATGTTGGTGTATTGCCTGGCACCTGATCAGTTTCTTCTTGTTGTCAATGCCGCCAATTCGGATAAAGACTATGCTTGGGTTGTCGCTCACAAGGCACCATTTGACGTCCTGGTCGATAACGCCAGCGACCGCTATTCCCAGTTAGCTCTCCAAGGTCCCAAGGCTATAGAGATCCTCCAGCCCTTGACGGACATCAACTTGGCCGAAATGAAATCATTTTGGGCAGCGAGAGGAAAAGTGGCGGGAGTTGAAGCTCTTGTTTCGCGCACCGGTTATACGGGAGAAGACGGGTTCGAAATTTATACGGTTTCTGCTGAGCCGGCAATCGTTTGGGACGAGATCTTGAAGAAGGGGGAGAAACACGGCGTTCTCCCCATCGGTTTGGGCGCCAGGGACACTCTGCGCCTCGAAGCCAAGCTTATGCTCTACGGGAATGATATCGATGACACGACCACTGTTTTGGAGGCCGACCTCAAGTGGATTGTCAAGTTCAAGAAAGGCGAGTTTCTCGGCCGTGATGTCTTGTCCAAGCAATTGGAGGAAGGGATCAAGAGGAGGATTGTCGGGTTTGAGCTTTTAGAGCGGGGTATTCCTCGCCCTCATTACCCGGTCTTCATCAAAGGCCAGAAAGCGGCTGAAGTGACCTCGGGAACGTTTTCTCCCTACCTGAAGAAGAGCATCGGGTTGGCCTATCTTCCGGTGGAATATACAGAGATCGGAACGGAGTTTGAAATCGGGATAAGGGATAAAAGGGTGAGGGCTGCCGTCGTCCCTACTCCCTTCTACAAGAGGAAAGAGAAGGGGACTTCAAGTTAGCCAAAGATGGGGACGGTTCTCCTGGAGAACCGTCCCATTATATAAGATGAGCGCCTACCATAATTTCTCAATTTATAGTAGAATGATGGGCTTAAAACTTCTAAGGGAAACACTTTTTTAGGGAGGCGAGAATGTATCCGCAAGATTTTTATTACAGCAAAGACCATGAATGGGTGAAGGTCGAAGGAGATACAGCGACTGTCGGGATCACTGATTTCGCCCAGAAACAATTGGGCGATGTCGTCTATATCGAACTCCCTGCTATCGGGACCAGACTGGATGTCCACCAGACCATCGGCGTCGTAGAATCCGTCAAGGCCGTTTCCGATGTTTATTCGCCGATCTCCGGCGAGGTCACCACCGTCAATGAAGAGTTGAACAATTCGCCGGAAATGCTTAACCAGGACCCGCACGCTAAGGGATGGATCATCCGGATGAAGGTCAAGGACAAGGCGGATATAGAAAAACTCATGAATTCTGTTGACTATGAAAAATATCTGGAAGGCGTCGAATCCTGAGGAACGGGCCGCTGAGGATTGAACGTGAGCTATATTTCTCTGAGCAATGAAGACAAGAAGAAGATGCTGGCCGCTATCGGCATCTCTTCCCTGGACGAGCTCTTCTGCTGCATCCCGGAAGAAATCAGGCTGAAAAGGAATCTGAACCTGCCTTCACCGCTTGCTGAGCCGGAACTCGTCCATCATTTTGAAGAAATCGGAAAGAGGAACAGCGATTCCCGCTATCTCTCTTTCTTAGGCGCCGGCGCTTATCGTCACTTCATCCCCTATGTCGTTGACTACTTGAGCTCGAGAGGGGAGTTCATCAGCCCTTATACACCCTATCAGCCGGAAGTCAGCCAGGGAACTCTCCAGGTCATTTTTGAGTATCAGACCTTGATCTGCCAGCTCGCAGAGATGGAGATCGCCAATGCTTCCCTCTATGAAGGGGCTTCGGCCGCAGCAGAAGCTGTCCTGATGGCCCATCGGCTCAGAGGAAAGCCAAGAATTCTCGTCGCCAAGACTCTTCATCCCCAGTATAAGAGTGTCATCCAGACTTATGTCAAGAATTTACCCATCGAGATAAAAGAGGTCAATTACAACGAGAGGGGAGAGGTCGACTTCGATGATTTGGCCGGGAAAATAGATGTCGAGACGAGTGCCGTCGTCTGCCAGTCGCCCAATTTCATGGGGGTCGTGGAAAACCTGGACCGAATTGCCGAACTCGCGCACAACCATCAAGCGCTCTTCATCGTGGCCCTGGCGGAAGCCGCCTCCCTTGGCATTTTGAAAGCACCCGGCGCTTG
Source organism: uncultured Eubacteriales bacterium (assembly GCA_964551885.1). Classification (GTDB taxonomy): domain Bacteria; phylum Acidobacteriota; class Aminicenantia; order Aminicenantales; family UBA8522; genus CAZKEW01. The sequence goes on along the minus strand of CAZKEW010000062.1, from coordinate 9,062 downwards.
CGGAGCGGATATTGTCGCGGGCGAAGGCCAGTCCTTCGGGCTTCCGTTAAGCTTCGGAGGGCCCTATCTTGGGTTTATGGCCTGCAAAAAAGATTATGTCCGCCAGTTTCCCGGCCGAATTGCCGGCGAGACAACAGATGCAGAGGGGAAAAGGGGATTTGTCCTCACTCTGTCAACGAGAGAACAGCACATTCGACGAGAGAAGGCCACATCAAACATCTGCACGAACCAGGCCTGGTGCGCCCTGAGGGCGACGGTTTTCCTGGAGACTATGGGCCGGGAAGGCATGCGCGAACTCGCCCATCAGAATATTCAGAAAGCCAATTATGCCTTGGAGAAGCTCGCCGGGATAAAAGGCGTCAAGCGAAGGTTCAGCGGACCCGTGTTTAACGAATTTGTCCTTGAATTCGCCGGCGGTTGGCCAAAGGTTGAGGGCTTCCTCCGCAAGAATGGCGTGCTCGGAGGTCTGAGCCTTGAACCGTTCTTCACCGAGCTCAAGAATTGCGCTCTCTTTTGTGTGACGGAAGTGCACAAGAAAGACGATATCGACAGGCTAGTCCATCTTGTGGGTGAGGTATTCCGATGATCCGCGAGCCGTTGATATTTGAAATCAGCGCCGAGGGCAAGACGGCTTTTGAGCTCCCGAAGCTCGATGTGCCGGAGAAAAAGGAGCCCCTGAACAATCTTCCTCTAAGGCAAGATATCAAGGGATTTCCCCAGGTCTCCGAAATTGAAGTCGTCCGCCATTTTACTAGGCTTTCCCAAACCAATTACTGCATCGATACGACTTTTTATCCCCTTGGTTCATGCACCATGAAGTACAACCCCAAGGTCAACGAAAAAGTGGCTCAAATCGAGAGTTTTCTTTTCTCGCACCCGCATGCCCCCCAGGATTTAATCCAGGGGAATCTCGAGGTTTTAAAGAGCATTGAAGATTTCCTGGGTGAAATCACCGGCATGGAAGCGTTCACGCTGCAGCCCAGTGCCGGGGCGCACGGCGAACTTGTGGGGATGATGCTTATCCATGCTTACCTCCAGGACAAAGGCAATCCTCGAAAGGTTGTCCTTATCCCTGATTCGGCCCATGGGACCAACCCCTCGAGCGCCCATATCTGCGGCTATCGCGTCCAAGAGGTCAAATCGAACGAGAGAGGGACGATTGACCTGACCGGACTCAGCCAGCAAATGACAGAAGATGTTGCCGCCCTGATGATCACGAACCCGAACACACTCGGTGTCTTTGAGTCGGATATCCTCAATGTAGCCGAGATCGTCCATGCCAAGGGTGGCCTCCTCTATATGGACGGTGCAAATATGAACGCCCTGGTAGGAAAATTCAGGCCGGGTGACATGGGCGTCGACGTGATTCATCTGAACTTGCACAAGACATTCTCCACCCCTCACGGCGGCGGCGGGCCCGGGGTGGGGCCGGTCGGCGTCAAAAAACATCTTGCGCCATATCTGCCCATTCCCGTGGTGGAGAAAGGCCCGGCTGGATATATCTTTAACCATGATCGTCCCAAGAGCATAGGCCGGGTGCGGAGTTTCTACGGAAATTTTTTAGTAATTATCAAAGCTCTGGCGTATATCCTTTCTTTGGGCGCAGAAGGGTTGAAAGAAATCGCGGAAATCGCTGTCTTGAATTCCAATTATATTCGCAAAAGCTTGGAAGGCGTCTATCATCTCAAGTATTCTACGCCCACGCTCCACGAATGCGTCTTCTCGGATAATTTCCAAAAAGAACAGGGCGTCCAGAATATCGACATCGCTAAAAGACTGATCGATTATGGCCTCCATCCTCCGACGATGTCATTCCCGTTGATTGTTCCGGGAGCTTTGATGGTGGAGCCTACCGAGACAGAAAGCAAGAAGGATCTTGATTTGTTTATCGAGGTTATGAAGAAAATCGCTCGAGAATCTGTCGAGACTCCTGAAGTCGTCAAATCTGCGCCTCATACTTCCTATGTCCGGAGATTGGACGAGACGTCTGCGGCGCGAAACCCTATCTTGAGATGGGAAGGTGTTGAAGAGAAATAATATGTCACTCCAGGACCTGATCATGAACCTGCAGAAATTCTGGGCCGGCCAGGGCTGCTATTTGGCTCAACCCTATGATATCGAGGTGGGCGCTGGAACCATGACTCCCGATACGTTTTTCCGGGTTCTCGACCGCAGGCCCTGGCGCGTGGCTTACGTTCAACCTTCCCGGAGGCCGGCAGACGGGAGGTACGGAGAAAATCCCCATCGCGTCCAGAAGCACTATCAATATCAAGTCATTATCAAGCCGTCTCCCTCTGATATTCAGCAGATTTATATCGACAGCCTGGTATCCTTAGGGATCAGGCTATCCGAGCATGACCTGCGCTTCGATGAGGATGACTGGGAGTCTCCGACCATCGGAGCTTGGGGGGTCGGCTGGCAGGTGCTGCTCGACGGCCTCGAAATCACCCAGTTTACCTACTTCCAGCAGGCCGGCGGGATCGAGCTCTTTCCTGTCCCCGTGGAGATCACCTACGGCCTCGAACGGCTGGAAATGTTTCTCGAAGGAAAAAACAGTTTCTATGATTTGCAGTGGTCCAAGGACGTCCCTTACCGGGACCTGAGATTCCGGGAAGAGAAAGAGTTCTCTGAGTATAATTTCAATCTGGCCGATATCGAAAGGCTGCAAAAATCGTTCCTCCTGGCTGAGGAGGAAGCCGCCTTTCTCATCGGAAAAAATCTTCTCCTCCCGGCTTATGATATGTGCCTCAAATGCTCTCATCTGTTTAATCTTTTAGATGCCAGAGGCGCGATCAGCGTCACCGAGAGAGTCAAGATGATCGGCCGGATCCGGGCTTTGGTGAATCAAATCGCCCAAAAATATACCGCGCCAGAGGTTAAGCCCTGATGGAATTTCTGCTGGAAATCAACACCGAAGAGATGCCTTTTTCCCATGTCAAGGCTGGACTCGGCCAGATTAAAGAGAAGCTGACGGGAGAGCTTTCGGCCTCACATATCGCCGTCGATTCGCTTGAAACGTACGGGACAAGCCGCCGGATGGTTGTCGTCGGAGATTTTGCCCCGCAGCAAGAGGACAAAGAGGAAATTTTGGTCGGACCGCCCAAAGCCGTCGCTTTTTCCGCAGACGGTTCCCCCACAGCCGCAGCAAAAGGGTTTGCCAAGGCTCAGAATGTCGAGGTGGAGAGACTCGAGGTCGTTCAAACGCCTAAAGGAGAATACCTGGGCTTAAAGAAGGTCATCAAAGGAAAGCCAACCCGCGAGATCCTGGCAAGCGTTCTTCCGGCCGTTATCACGGCGCTCTCTTTTCCCAAGATGATGAGATGGGGACAAGCGAACCTGCGATTTTCCCGGCCGATTAAGAACCTCCTCTGTCTTTTCGGAGGGGAGATCCTTTCTTTCTCCATCGACCAGGTCAAATCCGATGATTGCACGTTTGGCCATAAGTTTCATTCACCCCAGAAATTCAGAGTCAGGACTTTCCGCGAATACAAATCGCTTCTGAAGAAAAACAAAGTGATTGTCTCCGAGGAGGAAAGAAAAACCCTGATCCTTGCCCAGATTGAGAAAAAGCTCGAGCCGATCAAAGTGAAACTTTATCCCGACGAGGAACTCCTGGATAAGCTCACCCACGATGTCGAATATCCCTATGTCTTCTTGGGGACTTTTCCGCAAGAGTACCTCAAACTGCCGATCGAAGTGCTCAGCGTAGCGATGCGAGAGGGGCAAAAGCTATTTTCTGTGGTGCAAGACAACAAGCAGCTTCCCTACTTTTTGGGAGTGGCGGATACTCCCAAGGACCCGAAATCCTTGATCCGCAAGGGCAATGAAAGGGTCCTTAAAGCCAGGCTCGAGGACGCGAAATTTTTCTGGGAGCAGGACTTGAAAGTCCCGCTGGCTCAGAGGTCCTCCGGGCTCAGACAGGTTGTCTTCCAGGAAAAGTTAGGGAGCTATGAGGCCAAGACTGCGCGGCTGAAGAGCATCGTCGGCTATCTCTGCGACAAGATCGATGAGAAAAAATTGAAGAAGAACGCAGTTCAAGCAGCGGAATTGTGCAAGGTTGACCTCTTGACAGAAATGGTCAGAGAATTTCCTTCGCTTCAAGGAAAAGTGGGAGGCCTCTACGCTAAGGCAGAGGGATATCCTGCAACTGTCGTCCAGGCCATTTACGAGCATTATCAGCCTGTCAGCTTGGAGGACAGCTCACCCTCTTCTTTGGCCGGGGCGCTGGTCTCTATTGCCGATAAGCTTGATTCGGTTGTCGGAGCGACAGGGATTGGCCTTCAGGTTTCCGGCTCGAGCGACCCCTTCGGCCTTCGCCGGAATGCCAACGGAATTTGCAAAGTCATCCTGGACAGGAAATTAGTTTTTTCCTTCGGCCATCTCCTCGAAAAGGCGATTTCTGTGTACGGAAGCACCCTCGAAAGGTCGAAAGAGGAAATCGTCGCTTCTTCGCAGAATTTTTTCGAACAGCGGCTCCGTTATATCTATGAGACACAAGGCTGCCGTTATGACCTTATCAATGCTGCCCTTGGAGCGGGCCTGGATAATATTTATTATTCCGCACTTCGGCTGAAAGCCCTGGACGCCCTCAAGAAGAGCCCCCATTTCGAGCCGCTGATCCTCATGGCCAAAAGAGTCAACAACATCCTTCGAGGATTGCCTTCTTACAAAGTGAATGCCGACCTCTTTTCGGAAAAAGAGGAAAGGGAGCTCTTTTCCACTTTTGCGATCATCAAAGAAAACGTCTCGCCTTTAATTGCGAGCGGAGATTTTGCTAAAGCGCAAAATATGATATTTAGGATGCAGGCCCCATTGACGAGCTTCTTTGACCGGGTCTTAGTGATGGCGGAGGATAAAAAAATTAGGCAGAACCGCCTTGCCCTTCTTCAGGCGATAAGCGAGCTTCTTCTTCAGGTCGCTGATTATTCTCAGGTCGTCGTCGAAGGGAAGAAGTGAGTTATATCTGAAACTCGTCTTTATCCGAGCCTGAAGGCTCGCCGCCTTCCTTGCTTTTCTCCAAAAACTTTTGTTCCAAAGCGATAATCTTGACTAAAGTTCCGGGCAGGTTTTGGTCTTTTTTCTCGCCATAGGGGTTGAATTGGACGCCCACTTGATATCTGTAACTTTTTCCCTCGCTGAGAGTAGACCATTTGACCATCCCTTTCATGGTGAAAGGAATCTTCTCGCCCGGGACCGAGATCTTCAAGGAGACCTCGGTATTCGGTTTTAAAGCATTCTGAGTGAGAAAACGAATGCCTCCCCGGCTGATGTCCAGCACAGGGCAGAATTCCTCGATAAATCCTGGCTTGGTAAAGAGGAAGGTCTTCTTTTGATAGTTGACCGTTGCCCCAGGAATCTTGAAACGAAGACACGATCGTCTTTCGATCTCGTTTTCGTCCATGCTTACCCTCCCCCAGGGACTTTCCCTATTCTGATTTTGACGTGGCTGCTTTTCGTCAAACCTGGTTCTTCAAACATCCTTGCGGCCAAGGAAGAACGGGGCTTTTCTTGTGCTTTCGGAAATACAATATAACAGATGAGATAAAAATGTCAAAGTTTTTCGACGCTCTTTCTTCCTCATTTTAGTCGATATTTTCTTCACCTATCGGCAAATCTGGGCCTAATTTTTCGATTGACACAGTCATTGGCTTTATCTAAAATCAGTCCATTCGATTTGTCGTTTTATCTATGTTTTTAATCTATAAATCTTTAATTCTTGGAAGGAGGAAGTCTATGTTTAGGTGGCATTTTCATTTAAGGTTTGGAGCGATTTTAGGACTTCTGGCTCTTTTTGGGTTTTGGCTTGTTCCTGCTCTATCAGCCGAGAAACCTGCCCAGCCGAAGCGGATTTACTCCACCGACCCGGCGCTCAGGCTCAAAGGTTATGAGACGCACGTGGAGATGACGAAGAACTCGCCTTTCAATAAGCTGAAATGGAATCACCTCGGCCCGACAAATGTATCCGGAAGGTGCACCGATATCGCTGTCATCGCGCCCAAGGGCAAGAATTACACGATTTATGTTGCTACGGCCTCAGGCGGGGTCTGGAAGACGGTGAACGAGGGGACGACTTGGGAGCCGATCTTCGATCAAGCTCCGTCCACATCGATCGGCGATATTGCCATCGCTCCTTCCAATCCGGAGGTCGTCTGGATCGGCACCGGCGAGGCCAATATATTCCGCAGCTCCCAGGCAGGATGCGGTATCTACAAATCAACCGACGGCGGCAAGACCTGGCAGCATAGGGGCTTGACTGATACTTACACCATCGCCCGGATCGTCATCCACCCGGAAAACCCCGACATTGTTTATGTGGCCGCCTCCGGCCATGAATGGACGGATAACGCCGAGCGTGGAATATACAAGACTGCCGACGGCGGGAAAACTTGGGAGAAGATCCTCTTTATCAACGAAAAAACGGGCGCCATTGACCTGGTCATGGACCCTTCCGACAGCAATACTCTCTATGCAGCGACTTGGCAGAGGATCCGGCTGAAATGGAATGACCCGCGGAATTTCGCCGGCTACACCGAAAGTGGGATCTATAAAACGGGCGACAGTGGGAAGACCTGGATGCCCATCGTCACCGGACTTCCGGAAGCCAAGTTCAGGGGCCGCATCGGAATTGACATTTGCCTGAAAAAACCCAATGTCCTCTATGCGTTTGTGGATAACTACGAACCGGCACCGGAGGCGACTCAGGAGGAAAGAATCGATAGCTATGGACTTCCTTCGAGCGGCATCATCAAAGGAGCGACGCTGTATCGCACGGACGACAAGGGAGCGACATGGACGCTCGTCTGCCCGACGACACCAGAGATGAAGACATTGATGGAACGCCACTCGGGCACCTACGGCTGGGTCTTCGGCCAGGTCCGGGTGGACCCCAACGACGAGAACACGGTTTACATCATGGGCGTTCCGCTGAGCGTCTCGAAAGACGGCGGGAAGACCTTTCGTTCGCTCTGGGGAATGCACGTCGACCACCACGGGCTCTTGATCGACCCCGACAACTCAAATTACATCGTCAACGTCAACGACGGCGGCATCGTTATTTCCTACGATGGAGGAAAAACTTGGCGGCAGTTCACGAACAATCTTCCGGTCTGCCAATTTTTCAACATCGCTTACGATATGGCCACCCCGTTTCGCGTCTATGGCTCGATGCAGGACCACGGCAGCTACCGAGCCGCCGTCGATCTCAGCAGAGGCCGCGATAAAATCCCGGCCGTGGAATTTGAGTGGACGCCGGGAGGGGAAGGCTGCAGCCACGCCATTGACCCCACAAACCCGAACATCGTTTATTCGGCCAGCTTCTACGGAAGGATCCAAAGGACGGACATGACCCTGCCGCGGAGAGAGGGGACAAAGGTTCTTCTCCCCAGGCAATATTCGGAAGAACAGGTCTTCCGCGGGCAGTGGATTGCCCCCTTTATTATTTCGCCCCACAACAACGAGACCATCTATCACGGCATGCAGTATCTTTTCCGCTCCTTCAATCGCGGCGACATTTGGGAACGGATCAGCCCCGATCTGACTTACAACACGGCCGCGGAGATGGGGGACATCCCGTATCATACGATTTTCGCCATTTCGGAATCGCCGCTGCGGGCCGGACTGATTTATGTCGGCACGGATGACGGCAAGGTCCATGTCACTAAGGACGGCGGCAAGACCTGGCAAGAGATCATAGCTGGCCTTCCTTACCAGAAATGGGTCTCTCGGATCGTAGCTTCGGCATTCGATTTGGGCACGGTTTATATGACCCAGAACGGCAAGAGAGACGACGATTTTACGCCTTATGTCTGGAAATCGACCGATTTCGGAAAAACCTGGGTGAGCATTGCGGGAAACATTCCCTTGGGGCCGGTGAATGTAATTCGTGAGGATCCGGTCGACAAAAATATTCTATATGTCGGAACGGACCTGGCCGTCTATGTGACCAAGGACGGCGGGAAGACATGGAATGTGCTGGGCGCCAACATGCCCTCGACGTATGTCCATGACCTTATCATCCATCCGCGGGATAACATCGCTGTTATCACCACGCACGGGCGCGGCATGTGGGCGATCGATGCCAACCCGGTCAACGCCAAGGACAAACGCCGGCAGGCGTTCTTTTTTGATTGATGATTTTCGGGGACGATCCTCCCCTTCAGGACCGTCCCCCATTAAACCTTTCTACAGATCGCCTATTCTTTATTAAACCTATCGGATTAGTATTATATATAAAGCCGGGCTAAGAAGTTGTCATGGCGGAAACGACGAAGCCATCCGATGCAGTCGTCGCGAGGCATCGAAGATGCCGTGGCGATCTCAGTTTGAGATTGCCACGCCCTTCGGGCTCGCAATGTCAAAAATTATGCGGCAGCATTCGGAGGACTGCCATAAGAGATCTGTCATCACTTGTGAAAAAAGGCTTGCTCGAGATGAAAGGCGAGATTAAAAATATGGGACATTATAGGACATCGATATAGGACAATTTGGTTATTCTACGGGAGGATAGTGGGAAAGCTTCGGCGATTCTTACCGCAGGGTGCCTTCGTAGTGGGCAGTGAGCTGGCGCTTCCTCACGTCCTCGGGCGTGTAAAAGGGGAGGAGCACCGGCGCCACGCGGTCGGTCTTGATCCTGGCCTTCTTCAGTTCAGCCTCATAAGCGGAAATGTGCCCTAGCGTTAATCTGCCCAGGCTTGTGGACTTGGCGTATTCAGCCGCGTATTTTCCGGCTCTCCGGCCAAAAACATTGTAGTCCAGCACGGAATTTCCCATCAGGCGGTTGCGTCCGTGGACACCACCCGACGCCTCGCCGGCGACATAGAGGCCGGGGATGTTGGTCTCGCATCTGTCGTTGATTTCGATGCCGCCGTTCTGATAATGAAGCGAAGGATAGACCAGCATCGGCTCTTTGGTGATATCGATGCCGTAGCGGATGAACTGGCGGTGCATGGCCGGGAAGTTCTTGTTAATGTAGCCTGCGCCTTGGATGATCTCGATGAGCGCTGAGTCGAGCCAGACTCCCCAGCGGCCGCTCGGTGTTTGGGTGCCGTTATGCCTCTCCAAGC
>CAZKEW010000061.1:7723-11731 GCA_964551885.1 uncultured Eubacteriales bacterium | reverse complement strand
GCCTCCACCGCTGCCCAGCGCAACCAGCGATTGCCCGCCCGCACGATTTTCCCATGATGGGTCCTGTCACCTGAGCTATGAGTCGAGGGGATCACCCCAGCATAAGCATGAAACTTCTCCACCTCTTCAAATCGTCCGATATCCCCTACCTCCACCGCCACCAACACCGATAAAAATTTGCCAAACCCGGGAACCGTCTGGATCAGCTGAGCCGAGGGCATCGCCTCGTACAGCTCATTGACCAAAGCATTCGTCTCGTTGATGCGCTCCTCCAGGTGATGAAAGGTCTTCAGAAGTGCCCTCAACAGCTTCGCCTCCCTCTCCGGCAAAGCCAATCCTGCCAGCAACCTCATCCCCTTCCCTGTAAAAAGATTCTCCAGCCGCGACGCCTCTTGACGAATCTCTTCTCTCTGCTGAGCCAGAAACGCTCGCATCCGATTTTTCACCGATGTCTGCTTCCCCACGTAAAACGCCCGCTGACGTAAGACCCGCTGTGAGGAACGATTCTTCCGCGATCGCTTGTAGACCTCAGGAATATAACCCGCCCGTAAAAGATGAGCCAGCTTGTAAGAATCTCTCTCGTCCGTCTTGACTTTGGCCTTGGCGATCACCTTCACATCCTTCGGATGGGCGACTGCCGTCTCAATTCCCAGATCATCCAAAACATCCACCATCGTGTAGCTCGAGCGCCCAGCTTCTACCACCGCTCTCACTTCTTTAACCCCACAAAGAAAATCTTCCAGCTCCCGACGAAGATTGGCCACTCTCCCTGCCTTCACCACCTCGCCTTTCTCATCCAGCAAGGTGATGTGCGAGTATTGCCTGTGATGATCAATACCCATATAATGCATCTGTGCACCTCCTTAAGGTGAAATTCTTGCCAACCGGAAGTTTATCAAACTCCCGGAGGAGGTGCATCACATCATCATGTTACCTATACCTTTCGAGCGATTGTTGGAAGGTGAGAAAAAAGAATTTGCTGCAAAAAAATAAAGCAAAGGAGCAGAAATGCAAAAAAAGTTTTTAAAAACAACTTTGCTTAATTTTTCTCTGTTTCTTGTTCTTTTCCCAGCTATGGTGAACTTTGTTAGTGCGGAAGAAATCGAGCAAAACCCGTTTTTCTCCGAATACAAAACACCGTTTGAGACGCCCCCCTTCGAGAAAATCAAGAACGAGCACTTTTTGCCAGCAATTAAAAAAGGAATAGAGCTGCATCAAGCGGAAATAGATGCCATCATCAACAACCCTCAACCGCCAACTTTTGGAAACACCGTTGTTGCGCTTGATAGAAGCGGCAAATTCTTAGAGCGTGTAATGGCTGTTTTTGGAGCATTGCAAGGGGCAACTACTTCTCCCGAATTGCAGAAAACAGCCGAGCAGTCGTCTCCCTTGATCAGTCAGCATAACTCCAATATCAATCTCAACGAAAGATTGTTCGCGAGGGTAAAAGCCGTTTATGATCAAAGAAAAAGCCTCAAACTCACTGACGAGGACCTCTATCTTTTAGAAAACACATATCGCAACTTTGTGCGTTCTGGGGCGTTGCTTCAACCTGAACAAAAAGAGCGTTTGCGCCGCATAAACAGCGAGCTGTCGCTGCTTTCTTTGAAATTCGGCAACAACCTTTTGCAGGAAACGAACAATTTCAAGCTGGTAATTGAAAACAAGAGGGACCTGGAGGGACTGCCACAGAATGTCCTTGACAGCGCGGCGGAGACTGCAAAAAAGATGGAGTTGGCCGGAAAATGGGTTTTTACAACCCAGGTTCCGAGCATGACTCCTTTTTTGCAATATGCCAGGAATCGGGAGCTGCGCAGGAGACTCCACCAGGCTTACTCCATGCGCGGTGATAATTACAGCGAGTTTGACAATAAAGAGATCATAAAAAAAATTATTGCTTTGCGGGCTGAAAGGGCAAAACTGCTGGGGTATTCATCCTTTGCCCATTTTGTCATTGAAACCAACATGGCAAAAACGCCTGAGAACGTGGAATCATTCTTAATGCAGCTGTGGAATTATGCTTTAGCAAATGCCAAAAGTGAATTGCCGGAAATGCAGGAAATTGTCGATGAAGAAAACGGCGGTTTTAAAATTGCTTCCTGGGATTGGTGGTATTATGCCGAGAAGCTGCGCAAGAAAAAGTATGATTTAGAAGAAGATGAGATTCGCCCTTTTTTTGAACTTGAAAATGTAAAAAACGGTATTTTCACCCTGGTAAATAAACTTTATGGACTGACTTTTGAGAAGCGCGGTGATATCCCCGTTTATCATCCGGAAGCTGAGGTCTATGAAGTAAAAGAGAGCAACGGCAAGCATGTCGGCTTGCTCTTCATGGATTTTTTCCCCCGCTCTACCAAGAGAAGCGGTGCCTGGTCTGGCGCTTTGCGCCGTCAATACTATGAAAACGGCAAGCCTGTGACTCCTGTTTCAACTATCGTTTGTAATTTTACAAAGCCAACGGAAAAGACGCCTTCTCTTTTTTCGCTGACCGAAGTAGAGACCTTTTTCCATGAGTTCGGTCACTCTCTGGCCACCTTGCTGTCCAATGGGAAGTATCGCAACAGATCTGTTCCGCGTGACGGCGTGGAACTGCCTTCCCAGATAATGGAGAACTGGGCTTTCAGACCGGAGCTGCTAAAGCTCTATGCCAGACACTACAGGACCGGAGAGGTAATTCCTGATCATTTAATAAAAAAGATTAACAACAGTGCTCTCTTCAATCAGGGCTTTACGTCAACCGAATACCTGGCGGCATCGATACTGGACCTCGCCTGGCATACCGCGAATTTCGAGGATGAAATTGATGTCAACCAGTTTGAAAAGAATGTCATGGAGCGAATCGGGTTGATCGAAGCCATTGTTCCAAGATATCGCAGTACCTATTTTCAGCACATCTTTTCAGGTGGTTATTCAGCAGGATACTATGTCTATATCTGGGCCGAAGTTCTGGACAGCGATGCCTTCGAGGCCTTCAAAGAGCGTGGACTTTTCGACCATAAAACCGCAACTCAATTTCGGAGGGAAATCCTGGAAAAGTACGGTTCAGTCGATTTCCTCAAACAATACATCAAGTTTCGCGGCAGAGAACCCAAAATTGAGCCGCTTTTGAAAAAGCGCGGTTTCATAAAGTAAGAGAGTTAACTAAAAGGAGTAAAAAGTGGCCAAGATCAAGAGGTTATTTTTATGCGTCATTCCATTCATGATTCTTATTATTTTCATTATCCTTAGCTGCACAGCGGCAAAAAAGCCCTATGATATTTTGATCAAAGGGGGATTCCTTCTGGATGGCTCGGGAAATCCTTGGTTTAAGGCTGATGTCGCTTTAAAAGGGGAGCGAATTGCCAAGGTCGGCTCTGTGGAGGAAGACAAGGCAGAAGTCGTCATTGACGCCCATAATCTCATCGTCTGCCCCGGTTTTATGGACATCCATACGCATTGCGATCGGGAAATCGTCGAGATTCCCACGGTTGATAATTATATCACCCAGGGGGTTACGACGGTCATCGGCGGGAACTGCGGCGGCCATCCTTTCCCGCTAAAAGAGCTATTCCAGAAAATTGAAGAGAAAGGGATCTCTTTAAATTTTGGCGTTCTCGTCGGCCATAATACTGTCCGGGAAAGAATAATGTCGCTGAAGATGACCGACCCCACAGCCGAGGAGATGGAAAAAATGAAAGCACTTGTCGAACAGGAGATGAAGGCGGGCGCTCTCGGCTTTTCCTCCGGGTTATCCTATCTTCCCGGTGTGTATTCAAAAACTGGAGAGATTGTCGAGCTTGCTTCAGTAGCTGCGCGCTACGGCGGCCTCTATGCCACTCACCTCCGGGATCAGGGAAAGCAGATAACAGAAGCTATCGAGGAAGCCATTGCTGTGGGAGAGACAAATAAAATGCCGGTCGTCATTTCCCATATAAAACTGGCAGATGATTCAGTTTGGAACGAGCTCGACAGGATTTGCCTGCCTGTCTATAGAGCCAGGCAAAGGGGAGTTGAGGTCGTGCTTGACCA
>CAZKEW010000061.1:0-7713 GCA_964551885.1 uncultured Eubacteriales bacterium | reverse complement strand
AGTATCCTTATACGGCCACCAGTTCGGGGTTTACCAGCAGTCTTCCCGGCTGGTGTTTTGAAGGGGGAAGGGATAAATTTCTGGAGAGGTTAAAGGATAAAGAGGCCTACGAACGAATAAAAGCATATGTCATAGAAAGACGGCTGACCTCGACCAAAGGGATCGACCTTTTGGAAATGATATCCATCGCCCAGTTCAGGAATAAACCCGAATACGAAGGGAAAAATCTCAGGGAGATTCTTCTCCTCGAGGGAAGAAAACTCACGGTTGAGGCTGCCGCCGACCTCATCATCGACATTGAAAAGAACGGAGGAGCCTCGGGTGTCTTTTTCCAGATGGATGAGAAAGACGTTGAAAACCTGATGCGCCTGCCCTATGTCATGCATGGCTCCGATGGAGGAATTCAGGTAGTCGGAAAGGGAGTTCCCCATCCCCGGAGTTATGGGACTTTCCCCAGGGTCATCAGCCGCTATGTTCGGGAGAAACAAATTGTCACCCTTGAAGATGCCGTGCGCAAGATGACATCTATGCCTGCCCAGGTCCTTCGCCTCAGGGATAGGGGCATGATCAGGGAAGGGATGTTTGGCGATATCACCATTTTTGATCTTGAATCATTCCAGGACAAAGCGACCTATTCTCATCCTCATCAATACAGCCAGGGGTTGGCGTATGTCTTTGTTAACGGTGAAATGGTCATCGCTAAGGGAGAACATACCGAAAAACTCCCCGGTAAAATTCTTTCGAGGTTGGACAGGAAGTAAGCGGCGAAATCCTGCCCGGATTGTCAAAAATAGCGGTTTTGTTACGCGTCCTGATCAATCCGGCCGAATATCGGGCGGCCGCCGAGCGAGGTATAAAAACCATACAAGGCGACGGTGGCGACAATGATCAATGTCAAAACAGAGGCTCTCGCCGACCAGCCCGCGATATCAAGCCGGAGCGGCATCCTCGCGAGGATATTATAGACAAAGAACGAAATCGCGGCAGGGAGAAACCCATAACCCAGCAAGAGTGCTGCAACAACGCCTGAGAAGATGCCTCCGGACAAAATCTGGGCTGACAGGTCTCCCGAGCTTCCCACCAACTGGCTCGCGGTTCCAAAAAAGGTGAAAACTACGGCCACCAGCCAGGTCTTTCGAAAAACGACGCGGCAGAAGACCGTCGCGACCATCCACCCGACGCCGTAGAAAGCGGTCAGGCCGATGATGTAGAGGAACGTTCCCAACTGTTGAGACAAACCCAACAGAGAGTGCAATTCGATGTGCGCCGACCAGGCCCCCGGCAGGAACATCCAGCCCGGAAAAGCTCTGAATATGAACATGGCTATTGCTGCCGCGGCGCCGGCAATAGCCCCGATCATGATGTCTCGTCCGACCAGCGGGTCGCGGAAACGTCCTGACATGAGTCGACTCCAGGAAATCAGTAATTTTGCCCAGCGCCGGCGCATGGCCGGTTCCATGGCCGTGTAAGCAACCCAGATGAAGACGGCATCGAAGAGGAAAAAAGCCAAGCCGCCCCGGATCCACCACATGAAATCCCCAAAGGAGTCATAGGCGTGATGCGCCCAGAGGGCTGAGGCGGAGGCCAATGTCAGAAACGCAAACGCGGAGATCCGAAACGCTCCCCGCGCGTCGCTGCGCTTCATCCGGATGTTGCGCCGGGCGAGGTAGAGGCCAAAGATCAAGAGCACGAGGATTATCCCAAACCAGACAGCAGGAAAAAAGCCTTGAGTCAGCCAGGTCTGGATATTTTTTACCGCCGCTCTATCGTGCCAGGGGCCTTGAATTTCAAAGAACACCGGCTTCCCCAGGAGCGAAGCCGAGACAACGCGGATAGGCACACCGGCTTGTTGATTGAGAGCTCCCGTCCAGGCTTCCTCATGGTCAAAAGCCAGGGGCGGCCGTTCTTTTGGAGACGCCGGGGAGAGGGACTCGATATCCAGGCCCGCCGCGGCCAAGAGGACAGTCAAGTCGGGAGCCGAGGTTGACTCTCCGAAGACTGAGGAAGATACAGGAATGGCCAGAAATCGCAGCAGCCGGCCTTGGGAATCGAGATCGATGCTGATCATCCCGGGCACATTGAAAGGCGGGTTGTCTTCTTGGATAAAACCCTGATTGCCGCTGGGCACGAGACGCCGCGGGCTTTGGCGGTAGCGAAACCGCACCAACCGTGTTTCCAGTTCCTGAATCTGAGGTCGCGACGCGATTTTTGATTGATTCTGTTGAAGCCAATAGATAAGGTCTTCATCCGCTTCGAACCAGTAGGCGCTGTCCTTGGGCGATTCCTTGTATCCGATCGATTCTATTATCTCGCGCGCCCGCTCGGCCAAGACATCAGGGCTTTTCTGGAATCCCGAAGTTCCCATAAGAACGGACCTTGGAGCCAGGACGACGACGAGAATAAGAAAGGCGACGAACAGACCCAACAACCCCCAGGCTGCCAGAGGTCTAAGGCTTCCTTCTATGCCCGCTGCGGCAACCATTTCAGGAGTCGGCGTCCGTCCTGCGGCCAGGGCGGCCTTGAGCGGATCCCCGCCCGGAAGAGCGGCGGCGACTTCTAGGACGGAAGCCGGACGAGAAACAGAGTCTCTGGCCAGGCAGCGCATGATCACCCGATCGACTTCGGGGTTGATGTCCAGAGCATATGAAGACGGAGGCCGGGGAGTCTCTGTCATCTGCCTCCGGCGCAGCTCTTCCAGTGATGCGGCCTCAAAAACTTTGCGTCCGGTGAAGAGCTCATAAAGAACGAGTCCCAGCGAATAGATGTCGCTCTTTACAGAAGTTCCCATTCCGGCCAGCTGCTCGGGCGCCATATAAGCCGGCGTCCCGGCAGAATCTTCGGCTTGAGCTCGTTCGGCAGGCTTGATGGCCAGGCCGAAGTCCATGATGCGGGCCTGGCCGCGGCCGTCAATCATGATGTTCGCCGGCTTGAGGTCGCGGTGGATGACACCCTGATCGTGGGCGGCCATGAGCCCCGCACAAATCTCACGGGATATCTCCAGGGCTTTTTGAGCCGGGAGCCGTCCGATTCGTTTTAAAAGAGAAGCCAGGTCTTCCCCGTCCACATACTCCATGGACAGGAAATGCCGTCCCTCGTGCTCCCCGATGTCATAAACGCGGCAGACATTGGGGTGAGAGATCTGGCGGGCGTTGCGCACTTCGGCATAGAGGTAGTGCAGCATGGCTTGATCGCGCGAAAGCTCGGAAGGCAAAAACTTCAGTGCGACCGGCTGGCCTAATTTAAAGTCCTCAGCGCGATAAACCATCCCCATCCCGCCCCGGCCCAACGGACTGACGATCTGGTAACGGCCGGCGAAAATCGTCCCAGGGGGAAATCCTCTCGCTGAGCCTGGAACAGAAGGAGAAGATCCTCCGAGACCGGGTGTGGTCAAGGTTTTATCCGGGGGAGGAAAAGGTCGCTCTGGCAAGAACTCCCTACCCTAATTATAATCTCTAAAACCGTAATTGTCTTATATCATAGAGGAGAATTCGAAGTCAAAAACGGCAGGACCCGGGCGGAAGAGATCGCGCCACACGAAAAACAGCCGGATTTACGCTACAAAGATATATTGGTCTACCCTTCTTTTTTACGGGTTCACTCGGCCCGATATCGGTAGGTCTGAGTTGTAAATATCGCAGGAAACTTTCCAGGAGCCCTCCTTCTGCTTCTTCCAGATTCTTATGCCCTTGCCAGTGTCTACGATTGGCTCTGTGGAGCCTGGAATTGTCACCTTCAGGGTGTAGGATAATCGAACATAGGCAAGATCTCCCCGGCCATCGATCTCGAGAATCTCTTCCTTTATCTCAAATGGAGGATACGCTTTGTACCAAGCAATTTGGCTGGCTCGCCCTTGGACTGCAGGCTCATGAGATGGCAGCGTCATCGCGTCCTCAGTGTAGTAGAACTTGACAAAAGCCTCAAAGTCTATTTCCGGGGCGTTGAGCATTTTCAGGCCATCTTCAGAGACTTTCCGGATCGCGGTTTGGTCCTGGTCGGTCAAGCCTGTTGGCGCAGGTGTCTTGCACGCGGTCATTGAAATGCCCAGACAGACGATTAGGAAACCCCAAATAAGTTTTCCCTTCATTAAGGACCTCCTTTTTGGAAAAATTGGGGATAAGATAACATGATGATGCGATGCATCTCCTCGGGGAGTCTGGCCGACTTCCGGTTGGAATGAATTTCACGCACCAATTTTGCCTCGCCCCATCGTCAAGGATGATAAATCGCAGCGTGATCGGATGTCAACTTGAGAGATATAGGAATTTCTTTTTCTGTAGCGCTGGCTGAATGAGTGTTCATGCGTCGATTTTGCCTCACCCCATCGTCAGGGATGATAAAAGATGATGCTGGGAGATGTCAAGTTGAGCAAAAAATAGCGGAAAGCGGGCTAAGAAGACGAAGGAAAGCCTAAAGGCGCTTGAAATCCCCCAGACCTCTCCTCCGGTTATAGAAAGAATCATGAAAAATACTCACCGCCGGTCTCGGCGGCCACCAAGAGTTCCTGATAAACGAGGTGAGGCGGGGGCGGTTTGTCTGCCACGAAGCTCAGTTTGAGGTGGTTGATGATCCTGTCCACCACCGCATAGTCGGTGAGGAAGGCAATGATGCATATCTCTGCTCCGCATTTGGGCTATTGCGCTTCATAATGCTTCACCTCACATTTTTTTTCATCAAATAGAGACGGCTGGTCATTGTAACTCATTGCAGATGAACGAATTCTCCAACTCACTCGGCGTCCTGTGCGTACGCGGACTCCTTCGAGTTTTCGGTCCTTGAGCCTTTGCAAAACAGTCTGTTGGCTGACTCCCAGCCTGGCTGCAGCGCCCTTCAGGGTAAGCCGGCCTTCCGCTGTCTCAGCGGCTCTCAAGCGTTTCCGATCGTCTTCCGTAACTCTGATCCTCCAAGAAGCTCCCTTGGTCTTCTGGGTACCCCGCAGAAGACCGACGTCCACCCAGCGGATAACGATCGAATGGCACACGCCAAGCAGCTCGGCGGCCTTGAGAGCGCTCAAAATATCCTGGCCGCGTTTCGGAAGCGAAGACGCTTTTTCAATGCCATGAGTCAGCCGCAGGCAGGCGATCCTTGACCGGGTAAAAGTATTACCCTTCGATGTTCTTAAGCCTTGGCAATGAAGAATGCGGGCGATCTCAGCATCGGAATATTCTTCGGCCGGCTCTCGGACCAAATCCACAACTTCCGGGTCTGTGACATAGCGATGGACGCCGCTTTGTCCCCTCTTGACCTCGACGGTGGTGACTTCGCCGCCAACCCAGTGAACGTCCGCTTTAAGATGGGACTTGTCTTCAGAAGAGGTCACCACCGCGTTCTCGATCAAACAGCGGATGATCCGCTTCTTGTCCTGGATGCGGGTCGTCGCGGAATATGATCAAGCAGAACGGTTCTATAAGCGGGCCCTGGAGGTTCAGGAGGAGGCTTCCGGGGCGGATTCCGGCGAGGCGAAAGAGATCCTTGCCCAGTATGCCGAACTCCTCCGGACTTTGGGACGGGGAGAAGAGGCCGCAAAGCTCGAGGCCCGCATCAAGGAAACCTCAAAGGGCCAGCCTTCCCGGAATCAATAGAAGTAAAAGAAATTCCTTTTTAGTGATTGATTGTTTTAGCCGGCTTTGGCTCTCGTCCGTTATCAGATGGCTCGGGGACCAGGCCTGAATGAACATGCCCTATTCATGAATTCTCTCGCTGACTCCTATTACGAGGCCGCTAATTTTGAGCTGGTGAGAGATGAGTACGAAAAAATAGCCCGGCTCACAACGGGGCGGCTCGACTATGGCGATCTCTAGGCCAAGAGCTTTTACATGCTCGGCAAGATCCATGAGCAGCAGGGCGAGAACGGCAAGGCGAGGGAGAACTACCGGAAATTTCTTGAGATTTGGAAGGACGCCGACCCGGGTCTCCCCGAAGTCGAGGATGCCCGCACGCGCCTGGCCGTCATTCGTAACGAATAGTCCGAGTGAGGGAAAAAAGCTCTGATTCTATGGTATACTGAAGGCGCCGTGAATTATCTGAATGCCGTATTTTGGGATTATCCTCAGTATCAAGACGGTGAAAGTCTGCGCAAGATCATTCAAGACAAGAAGAATCCAAACCTCTCTTTATGGATTTTGACCAGGTTTCTCGAGTACGGAAGAGTCGTGGATGCTCTCGGATATTTCTCGCTCAGAGAAATTTCTGAACAATTGCCCAAGCTCAAAATGAGGCCAGCAACTCTGAAAAAATGGAAACGGATCCTGGAAGTCTATGGAAGTCCTGAGAGAAGATAAATCCTTTTATTCATCGCCCGTTCAAAGGGACGTTCTTCTTCAACTCATCTCCTATCCGGCCATCGAGAACGATTTCTTCTTAACCGGCGGGACGGCCCTTTCGGCGTTTTATCTTCATCATCGCGTATCGAACGACCTGGATTTCTTCACTTTAGCTTCGGCCGATTTGTCTGAGATCGATTTCTGGGTCCGGACGATGTGGCCTCAGCGAAGCGCCAAGATTAAAGAAAGCCCTAACTTTCTGTCCTGCCTGATTGACGAGACCAAAGTCGATTTTGTGATCGATCCTCTCGCGAATAAAGAAAAGAGAGAGAGGGTTCATTTTGAAAACGGGCATTCTCTTTCACTTGATACCATGGCCAACATCTCCTCTAATAAGTTGAGCACTCTCGTGAGCAGGGTGGAGCCGAAAGACTTTCTCGATTTTTATTTTATTCTCAAAACATATCCGCAAAGACGGCTGGAAGATATCTTCGCAAACGCGAGAATGAAGGATGCCATATTCGACGACCTGCCAACCGCCGCTTACCAGTTGGAAGAAGGGTTATCCTGTTTGGAAAAAACACCGGAGATTTTTCCGCAAATATTGAGGGAATTCAACCGCGAAGATTTCTTCAGGTTTTTCAGAGAAATTGCGGCTTGGCTGTACCACGGGGTTAAAATCTAAACACCGAAATGATGGTGATAAGACCAAGGCCCGCGAGAATTACCAGAAATTTCTCGGTCTCTAGAAAGACGCCGACCCGGGCCTCCCCGAAATCGAGGACGCCCAAAAACGCCTGTCCGCCCTGAAGTAGGGGAAATCTCTCCCTTTTCCAGGCAACAAGAAATTTTACAAAATTTCATCAAATCATCTTGACAACCAATAAAAATACGCTTATTATATAGTTGCCTTTTGGCTATAACGTCAGAAGTACCTAACAACCTAACCGGTTGAAAAATTCGTTCTTTCGTTTATAGTTAAGCTTCTTTCTCGGGTTAGAAAGAACCTGATCTTTGAAACAAAAGCGGAGCGACTTTGATTGATCCAATTTGCCATCACTTCGGTTTGGAAGGAACTCGCAAGAGTTCTTTTATAACTGGAGAGTTTGATCCTGGCTCAGAGTGAACGTTGGCGGCGTGCCTAACACATGCAAGTCGAACGCGTCTTGGGGGCAACTCCAAGATGAGTGGCGAACGGGTGAGTAACACGTGGGTAATCTCCCTTCGAGTGAGGAATAAGCCCGCGAAAGCGGGTCTAATACCGCATAATACCCTGGGGCATAAGCGCCCGGGGTCAAAGCCGTAAGGCGCTTGGAGATGAGCCTGCGTCCTATTAGCTAGTTGGTAGGGTAACGGCCTACCAAGGTTATGATGGGTAGCCGGCCTGAGAGGGTGATCGGCCACACTGGGACTGAGACACGGCCCAGACTCCTACGGGAGGCAGCAGTGAGGA
>CAZKEW010000060.1:10784-11859 GCA_964551885.1 uncultured Eubacteriales bacterium | reverse complement strand
TGCTTCGAACCGCCCACCCTCACCTACCATAACAAAAATAAAAATGCTTATTCAAGTTACAAACCTCTGGTAAGAAGGGGCCAAAAGAGAATAAAATGGTTGCAGGAGGTGTCGATGACCCGCGCAAAATTCCGGACGGTTTTCTTTCAGCGAATAAACCGTAGCGATTCTCTCGCCTTCCAGCACGACCACGCCGCCTTCCCAGACTTCATCTGAAAGAACGACATTTCCTTTAAGGATAATTTTCTCCATTCTAATGCTCTTCCTCTTCCTGTCTCATAAACATTTTATTTTTTCTTGGAGGCTGTCTCAAACAATTTTAAAAATTCTTTTGGCGAAAGAATCTTGATGCCTAGATATTCGCCGACCGCCTTCAAAGCCCTATCTCCAGACACAATAACATCGGCCTGAAGCGCGACAGCACATTCTATGAATTTGTCATCGTCCGGGTCAGTTTCGACCACTTGAATTTGGGGAGTCTTCGCCGTAAACATTGTATTAAAACCCTTGGCGAGCAGTGACAGAAGTTCCTTCAGCTCAATTTCATCTGCGAGGCCGACTCTTTGGAGAACACTTATATATTCACCGACAATATTTTTAGATAAACAAAGGATGATTTTGCTTTCCTTCCAGAGATCGATTACTTTTCTGGCATTTCCCCCGAAAAACGAAGAGACGAAAACGTTCGTATCGATGACAGCTTTCAAAGTGGCCTCTTCCTTGCCTGATGAATGACCTTCGTTATATTGCTCAGTTTTACCCCTTTGCCTTTGAGCTTCGCCCCGATTCTATTCCAGAGATCGTCAATATAGATACCGATATCCCGTTCTTTAATATAGTCCTCTATAAGTTCCCTGACTTTTTGACTAGTCGTTTTGCCTTCACTCCTGGCTAGTCTATTCAGCTTATCTTTTAGCTCCGGAGTGATCCTGATCATCATTTGTGTGCTCATGCTACACCTCCTTTGTATATCGCGTATACATGATATATCAATATCGACTGCTGGTCAATCCTCGTCACCTGTAAGCATCCCAAATTTCGTGATGAGCACGGTCCCTGTCACGGAAAATGGGAT
>CAZKEW010000060.1:0-10774 GCA_964551885.1 uncultured Eubacteriales bacterium | reverse complement strand
TTCCCCGTCACCTTCGACAAAAAAATGATTGAGCCTGGGGAGAGCAAAACACCAATTCCGCAATCTTAGGAACGGGAAAAAGAGAAAACCCGCGAGGTTGTTCTCTGATGTATCTTTTCGATACGGATGTGTTGAGCAACATCGTCAGGAAAAGCCCTTCTCTCCTTTTGTTGGAAAAGCTAAAAAAAATTCCGGGCGAATTTCAATTCACGACAGCCATCAACATGGGAGAAATCTATCCTTAACATCTTTGAAGAAAAAGTGTTTCCCAACATTTCTGTCCTTCCCTTTGATGAAAGAAGCGCAAAAATCTATGGAGTGCTCAAAGTTGTCCTTCGTGAACGTGATGAAACCGATGCTCTCCAGGCCGTCGCTTTGATGAGCCAAGGTCATATTGTGGAATTGACTTCAGAAATCGCTCTGCAGGCCGCCCGGATAAGCCTGGATTATAAGCTCCCCATGGCAGACAGCATCATTCTGGCCACCGGACGAATGTAAAAGGCAACGATCTGGACGCAAGATGACGATTTTAAAAGCATTAAGGGCGTTAAATTCATCCCCGAATCAAAGTCATAGATGGGTCAATTGCCCAAGGAGCGATTGTTCTTAAGTTGACTGCCGCTTTTCTGGGTAATCTCTCTGAAGAGTGAAGTCCTCATACCGGAGTGACTTTACGTCGCTTCAGCAGCCTCATGACGACAAGCTGAAGAAGAACGATCATCGCGCAGCTAAAAACGGGAATGAAGAAACCGTGGCGAAGACTGGAGGCCATGGCTATTTTTCCCGTAAGCCAGGGAGCAGTCATCCCGCCCGCAAGCCCGATCACAAAGACAACACTGAAGGCTGTCCCGGAGAACGAGGGAAACGCTTCGCCGACAATGGCCAAGGTGGTCGGATAAATCGCGGCAAAACCCAGGCCGATCAGCACGGCTCCCAGCGATGCCAGCCCTCCCGAGGGCGAAGAGACCATAATAACGGCCGCAATAAGCGAAAGAATCGCGCTCGCAAGAATCAAGGTTTCATTCTTCACGACCCGGACCAGCCTGGTGGAAATCAGACGGCCTATCATCATGGCAGCCCAATACCCGGCTAGGACGAGTGAAGCCAACGTAGGAGTCAAATGAAAATACTCGTTGAGATAAGTGGATGTCCAGCCGCCGATGGTGAACTCGTTTCCGGACTGGAAAAACAAGAGAAATCCGCAGAGCCAAAGCAACGGATGGCCAACAACCTTGGCAGCCTGGCGGAGAGGAAATCCCCGGGCCTGTTTGGCCAGGGGAAACCGCAGCAGCAGAAAAAGCGCAAATGGAATCAAACTCAAAAAAACGGCAATGATCAAGATCGCGTTGAGGCCGATTGTCCCGAGCAGCGTGCCAATGAGAAAAGGAATAGCCAGGGCTCCAAACCCGAAGAAAATGCCCAGCAGATTTAGGGCCGCGCTCCGCCGCTCAGGATAGAGGTCGCTGGTCAAGGCGTTCGAACCGCCGTTGAGTCCCCCTCCTCCAAACCCGAGAAGCATGGCCGCCAGAATAAGAAAAGAATAAGTCGAAGCCAAATTAAAAAGAAGAAGTGAAACCGCGACAAGCAAAGAGCTCAACAGGAGGAAGGTTTTGTAGCCGAACCGGTCAACAATCGGCCCAAAAAATACAGACATGGCCAGCATGGCCAAGTTCATGTAAAAAAAGAGGTTGCCGGCTTCGCTCTTGTTGAACTGGATCCTGGAAAAGAGGGACGGCAAGATGGCTCCGAGGATAGCCATCACGATGCCGAAGACGAAAATCCCGGCGCATGCCGAGGACATCAAGGCCCGCACGCTGGCCTGCTTCTGTTCATTTTCTACATCTGTTATTTCCATCTCTACCCTCTTTTCCTTGGTCTATGGATTCTATACGTTTTGCAAGCTTTTTCGTCAGCGCGAGCGTAGCGTGGCGATCCGACCCAGTCGGCGCGAGGCCTCTCGGCCGCGGCAATCAGTTTGAGATTCCTCGTTTCACTCGGCATGACCCTTATGGAAAAGATCGCCACGCCTCCTTCGGAGGCTCGCGATGACTCACCTGCAAATTCATCCTCCGTCCTTATTCCAGCTCTTCACTGCTGCGTCTGCTTAAAAGTTTCTCCCACAACCTTTAACAAAACAGAAGAACCTTTATAGTCGTCCTGGGTAATCTCCCAGATGATGACTCCGGCCGCCTTTTTATCCAGAACATACCTGCATTTGAGGGCAACCGACTTCTCATCGTCGAAAGAAACAATCATCATCTTGTCAGGCTTCTGAACATAAGGGACTTGCGAGCAATCGTCCCAGAGGTAGGTCCAGCCGGAATTCAGAAGGTCCATGACCTCATTATAGCCGTAATAGAAGCTTTTCTGGAATTTTTGGTATAGCCCGGGACAATCAAAAGACCGTCCATAAAAAGGAAGCCCTAACAGCAATTTTTCTCCCGGTATGCTTCGGGAAATGCAGTAAAGGTAGCTGTCATTGAAAGAACCGCAGGCATCATTCCCGCAGGAATAGAGAGGCGAGTTATGCCCCGAATGGTCGGTCCACTCTCCGTGATAGTCGTAGGTCATGCAGCCGATGAAGTCAAAAGAAGTTATCAGTTCCTCATAATTGATCCACCTGGCCCAGTAATGCCCTGCGGGCGCGGCCATCGTGAGAAGGAGCGGCGGATTTTGGGCTTTGAGAGCCGGCGAAAGCTCTTTAATAAGAAACACAAAATTTTGCCGCTCAACAGGGCTGGAAACGAACTCCCAGTCGATATCAACGCCATCGTAGTGATGGGTTTTGAGGAAGCTTAGGACTTGGCCGATAAACCGGCTTCTCGTCTCCAGCGTCGCCGCCATCCCAGGAAAGCCTTCGCAATTTCCCCAGCCGCCTAGGCTCATGATGACTTTGACGTTCTGGCGGTGCGCCTCGCTCGTCAACTCAGGATAAACATAGTCAGCAGGGATAATCAGGTTGCCCGCCGCGTCAGGCATCGTAAAAGCGTGGGCGATATGGGTCAGGTATTCATATTTAATCTTGGTGTGGTCGAAGACATTCTTCTTCCAGGCCGGATAATAGCCCATGACGACCTTCGCTAAATTCGGCAGCTCGGAAGGCGGCGGAGGTGGAGGGGAATACCGAGAGCACATTCCATTTAAGAAAATAACGGCGAAAACAAGAAAAGGTCTAAAACCGGTCCGGAGAGTGCCGCTTCTTTCTTTCTCCTTCATCTCTCTCACTCTGCCCTTCAATAGCTGTCTCTCAAAGTGATTACTCTCAAAGCCTGCCTGAATTGGGTTTTGTCAACAGGCTGGTCTGTGATGAAGGTCACTTCATAGACGCGGCCAGGGATCATGTCGAAGAAATTATCGTCGAATCGCCCTTTGAACCCGGGGACAGAAAGGTAGACGTCTTTGGCCAAGCGCGCGGCTTCAAGGCGGATAACAGTCCTGCCGTCCCGCTCAGCAACTTCTGTTTTTATCTCCGGCTGCGGGAGGTCAACCTTCTTGAGCTCGGAGAAATGAAAGACATTCGAGCTAAGCTTCCCTGCCCCTCTTCGGAGCTCGCAATACAAATAGACCTCCTCTGGAGGGAGGTTGCGCTTAAGCTCTTCGAGCGGTTTGCTCATAATGACGCGGCTTGAGCGGGGCTCGAGCCTTACGTTATTCTTCCCTTCTTGAATCATTTTTCCGCCATACGTAAAAATTCCCACGTAGAGCTCGGCGTCAACGGGTTGGTTCAAATCTGAGACGCCGTAAATCTTCAGAGTTTTCTCATCATCGATCGGCGCCACGAGCACGGGGCCGTAAAATCTCTTGGCGTAATAATGAAGCGCTTTCCAGGTGCCGAAATAATCGGTGCCGGACCAGGAGGCGACCGGCCAGCAGTCGTTGATCTGCCAGTAGAGCGCTCCCATGATCCGGGGCATCTGACTGCGGAAATGCTCGACCCCGATTTTCATCCCTTCCGCCTGGAGGACCTCGCTCAGCCAGAGCAGCGATTCAAAATCCTTGGCGAGCCGGTAATGGTCAAGCATATAAAGGAGGATAAGACGGTTTCCCTCCGGATGCTTCTGATGCTGCTCCATGACCGGCGAAGCGATGTTCCAGTCCTGGGGCAGAGCAAATGTCTTAACCGTCTCGATGAGCGGGAAGGATTGAAACCCGAACTCGCTGAAGAAGCGGTGGAATTTTTTCCGGTATTCCTTGAAAGGCTCCTTGCCGTGCCAGATCCCCCAGTAGTGCATGTCGCCGGATTTATCCGAGCGCGGGTCGCCTATCTTTTCAGAATGAGGGGAGCTGGGCCAGTAAGCCCGCGCCGGGTCGTATTTCTCCACGGCCTGGGGGAGAATCTGATGGAAAATTCTATCATAATCCTCCCAAACCTTCGGAGGATACTGCTCTTTCCAGCCCCAGTGAAACCATCCCTCCTCGCATTCGTTGTTGCCGCACCAGAGGGCAATCGAAGGATGATGCCGCAACTCTTTCACCACATATTCAGCTTCGGCCTTGACGTTTTCCAGGAACGCCGCATCCCCAGGGAACATGGCGCAGGCGAACATGAAATCCTGCCAGACCGTAAGGCCAAGCTCATCACAGATATTGTAAAATTCAGGCGACTCATAGATCCCGCCGCCCCAGACCCGGAGCATGTTCATGTTGGCTGCCACACAATCGCGCAAAAGAGCCTCGTATTTCTGCTTCGTGACGCGGGGTGAAAAGGAGTCGGCAGGAATCCAGTTGCCTCCTTTGGCAAAGAACGGAACGCCATTAACAACAAACCGGAAGCTCTTGCCCCATTCGTCTTCTTTCTGCTCGAGGGCAAGCCTCCGAAACCCGATTCTTTTCTCGACGGAATCAAGAAGCCGCCCTTTCTCGAAGAGTTCAATTTTCACCGTGTAGAGGTTTTGCTCTCCCATGCCTGCCGGCCACCAGAGTTCGGGATTGACAACACTGAAGGATTTCTCATTGATGTTCACGCCCGGTTTCAAGTCCACCGATTCACTGTGGGAGAAGGTCTTTTTCCCAGAGATGGTAGCCTTAACGGCGACCCTGCGTGCCCGATCAGCGAGAACGCTCGCTTTGGTGCGGAGAAGCACCTTGTTCTTCTCGAGAAATTCCTGCGTGATTTCGAGCTCATCGAGACGCGCTACCCCCCAAGCCTCTAGGCTAAGTGACCGCCAGATGCCGCAGGTGACGAGCCTCGGCCCCCAGTCCCAGCCGAAGTGATAAGGCGCTTTGCGCACATGGGGAGAACCGCCGGGGAGTTTATAAGGCAGCTTTTCCTCCATAATTTTGGCCCGCTGAATCGGCGAATCAAACCGGACGACGATTTCATTTTTCCCGGCTCTCAGGAAAGGCTTGATGTCTATCCTGTAACCCCGGAACATGTTATCTGTTTCGGCAACTTTTTGCCCGTTTAAAAAAATGGCGGCAAACGTGTCCAGCCCTTGGGCGACCAGCTCCACATGAGCCTTATTTAACATCTGTCCTGGTATCTTAAATTCCTTCTTGTATTCCCAATCTTCGTATTCGACCCACTGGACCTTGAGCTCATTATCCCTGTAAAACGGGTCCGGGATGAGACCGGCTTCGATCAAGTCCAGGTGGACGGTTCCGGGGACGTGGGCCGGATGCCATTCTTCCCTGCCTACCTTGTGGAACTTCCACTCGCCGTCAAGAGAATATTTTGTCAACGCCGCACCTTCTGAAAAAAGATAAGGCGAAGCAAGAAAAAAACAAGAAGCCAGAAGAATGACGAAATAACTTCTGGTCTTTGTCGGGAATCCTTTGCTCGGCCGAGAAAAGTCCATGACTCCCTCCTGCTTGTATTTTAAAACAACTTCTAACATATAAAAACGAACGCGCTTGTCATCCATGTCCTTTGACCCTAAATTGCGCTAGAATTATGTCATCGCGAGCGAAGCGTGGCGATCTCAAATTGAGATTGCTTCGGCCAAGAGGCCTCGCAATGACAATGATATCAATATGTCCTCTTTCTATCGACAATTCTGGGCCTCAAAGGGATATCAATTCATGATTTCGGGGCTGATTCTGAGAGCTCGCCGGCGGCTGCCTCCATGAGCAAAAAGAAGGCCTGACCTTCGGTGGCCGTCCCGGCGGATTCGAAATTCGGCGAGCCGCAGACGCCCTGGACAAAACCGTATTCATCCACCTTTTTGCGGGCGGCCTCTCTCATCTGCTCGGCTTGCTTCAGATAGGAAGCCTTGAGCCACCCTCCCTGAACTCCGCAGTAGATCGTGTAGGCCAGCATTTGGGCGCGGTTCGTCTCGATAAAAGTCTGCGGATTGTCCACGACATCATGGAAGAGCCCGTCCGGGCGCTGACGGGCGAGACAGCCATCAAGGACCTCCTTCACAAATTTAACCAGCCGCTTCTTTTCCTCCGTTAGGTCAGCCGGCAGCGCTTTGATGATTCTGGCCATCCCCGCAGCGGCCCATCCATTGCCCACGCCCCAGAAATCTTTCCTGAAAAAGCCGTTGGTGCCGTCATCCCAAATGTGGGAAAAGAGCTTCTTCTCCGGGTTCCAGAGAAGCCGCCGGATTCCTTCCACCTGCTTCACTGCTTCCTGCGGCTGGCCGGCCACAGCGAGAAACGGCGGTGCCATGTACATCGAATCAACCCAGACCTGAGGTTTGTTGGCGACGTGATAAAGGGTCCCGTCCTTTCTCCGCGGCGCTTTCTTGAGTAAGTATTCGAGCATCTTGCCGGCCGCTTGCTTGAGCTTTGTATCGCCCGTAAGCTTGGCGGCATAGAGGACCGCTTCGCCGTTGGCGGCCGGGTCGGTGACTCCCTCGTTGCAGCTGATCACCGCCAGCCGGCCGTCCTCAATCTGGCGCACCACGGCTTCCTTGGCCATGAGGACGACAAGCTCCGTCTCCCCGCTCTCGAGCAGCGCTTGGGCCGCGACTCCCTGCTCCCAGGCATCTCTCTGCATCGTGAGCATGGCCCGCTTCACTTTTCCAACCAAAGGATCTTGCTCTATTGTTGAAGGGCTTTGGGCCCGGCCTTTAGCTAATGGCACAAACGTGGAAACACCCGCCGTTGCTCCCAGGGTTAACGTTTGCCCCAGAAAATTTCGTCTTTTCATCTTTTCTCTCCCTTTGTCTCAGATTCCATCATTGTCTTGGGGAAGACTTGAAATTATCTCTTGGGTTCTCAACAAGGACATGACTCTTATCCGGCCGAGCGAAGGCTTTCAATAAATCATCGACCTTGACAAAAGCATAGCCTTTTTTCTGAAGATATTCCAGCAGCTCATCCAGCCTTCTGTAAAACTTATCTTTCCGATCGGGATGTGAGCCAATATGGATGAGGAGGATAAAACCGTTCAAGCCGCAAGGGTCTGATTTTTCATAATCGATGATGCTCTTGTAGATTTCCCCTGAAGATTTGTAATTCGGCATCTCAGGCGTCGTGTAGTCGGCGTTGGATGCCGTCCCGGGCGTGAAGTTGAAGAGGATAAGTCCCAGCTCTTTTGTCCAGGCAACGATCGTTTCGTTATACCATTCATACGGCGGGATAAAATACGGGGCTCTTTCCTTCGCGATGCCGAATGCCTCCATAGCTTTATAATTCCCCAAAACATCCGAGGTGAATTCTTCTCTGCTGACCAGAAGCTCCTCCCGCTTCTCCCACGAGCAATAGAGGAGATGCTTATCCGAATGCGGGCCCAGATAGTGGCCGTCCTCGATCAAATGAGAAATGAGCTCAGCGTTTGCCGGTTCCCGGTAGAAATCGCCGGTAAAGAAGAAGCTTGCTCTGGCGTTTTTCTTCTTCAAAACTTCCCGGATTAATTCACCGCCATCGGAAAACTCATGACCGGTGAAAACGAGGGCGACCCTTCTCTCATCCACGTCACCCCTAATAATGGCGCCATGGTCAAAGGTATATTTTCCTGTTTGCTTTGGTTGAGATAATCCCCGGGGGACGCCGATAAAAATCCAGAGCAAAAGCGCCAGACATACAGCGAGCGATTTTCTTTTCAGCATCGAGACAGCCCGGAAACTGTTTATATAAAATTCGCCTGGCTAAATCAACCAAGCATAATTTCGGGGTCATGGGGTATGATACCACCCAGATGGCCGAATGGATTGAAAGCAAAGTCCTGGGTTTCTCTCCGGACATGATCATCATCGGCTACTGCTTGAACGATATCGGCATTCTCAGCCGGGAAAGCTCGGTGCTCAGCCTCCTCACTTTTCCAGGGATGGGCACAAGGTCCTCCAGGTTGGCTTACAAAATTACATCATCAGCGCTTATCAAGAACCGGCTAACCTGAGCCGGCTGGAACAGTCGCTCCAAAAAATCCGTCCCTTTCCCTTTAAGGCCAACCTGAATTCTTATATAATTTGAGTTCAAGCTCCGATGTAATCCTTTTTAAGGACAGAGCCATGGAAATTATCATCAAGCCTGACTATGACGCGATTTGTGAAGAAGCGGCGGCCCTAGTTCATCGCGCCTGGAAAAGAAAAAATTCCCTGGTCTTGGGTTTTGCCACGGGCAAGACTCCGCTGAGACTTCATGAAAAGCTCATTGCTCTCTACAAAAAAGGTGAAATGGACTTCTCCGGTGTCGCTACCTTCAACGTGGATGAATACCTGGGACTCGAAGAGATTCACCCCCAGAGTTTTGCCTTCTACATGGAAAATCATCTCTTCCGGCACATTAATATCAAGAAAGAGAACATCAATCACCTGAGCGGAAGGCCCGACGATATCGAAGAACACTGCCGCGCCTATGAGATGAAAATCCGCCGCTTTGGAGGGATTGACATCCAGGTCCTCGGCATCGGCACAAACGGACATATCGGTTTCAATGAACCGAGCTCATCTCTTTCTTCTCGGACGAGGGTTGAGACTCTGACTCAAGAAAGCATCAAGGCCAATGCCCATTTTTTCAATGATGAAAAAGAAGTCCCCCGTTTTTGCCTGACGATGGGAGTCGGGACAATCCTGGAGTCAAGGATGATCCTTCTCCTGGCTTCAGGCAAGGATAAGGCAGACGCTGTCGCCGCCGCCATAGAAGGGCCCATCACTGCTTCCAACCCTGCGTCTGCTCTTCAGCTTCATCCCCAGGCCAAATTCATTATCGACGAAGAAGCGGCTTCAGAGCTCACCCGGAAAGATTATTACCGCTGGAAGTACGAGAACAAAGACAAGGCCTTGGACTTCTTAAAAAAGTAGCTTCATCAAAAAAACAAAAAGTTATTTAATAAGATAGAACTTGGTCTGCCGGCCATCCACAAAGCGGCAGCCCTCTTCGGTAAAGACTCCCACCTCTTCATATCCGATCCTCACGTCCTGGTTATCCCATTCGGGCACGGCAGTCGTGCTGCTGAATTCGATGGCATAGACAGTATCGGGATAGAGCGGATATTCGCCGCGCTTTCTGATATCCTCGGGGGCGGCTTCGGGCGGCCGCGCGTCCGCTGTACATCCGGCCGCATGTCCATGGATTCCGAGGGGATGGGAATAGATCAGAGGCCTCAGCCCCTCTGCCTCCCCTTTTTGCATCGCTGAAGCCGCAATGTCGTTGCCCGTCCGGCCGGTTTTAAATTCACCCATAAAAATATCGGCCACGCGGTTGGCCCTTCGCAGAGCCTCTTTCAGGCCAGCCGGCGCATCCGTCTCGCCGATTTTGCAGACATAGGCTTGAAGCTGCATATCCGTGCACAGTCCCAAGTAGCGGATCCCGACGTCGCAATGAAGGAGGTCGCCCCGGCGGATCACATTGGTGTCACTGCCGTATTTGGCGGCTTCTTTCTTCTGCCTCTGAATGGATATGGAAGGCTGGAACCAGGTTTCGAGGCCGAAGCCGGTAATTCTCTGCCTGATCCACCAGACGACATCATCGGTCGTGGTGATGTCCGGCGTGATGACCCTGCTGGAGAAGAACTCGGCGATGATGTCGTGAGCGATACCGCAGATATGGCGGTAAGCGCTGAGCTCCTGCGGGCTTCTTGTCTCCAGCCAGCCTACGCATAATCTCTCCGCCGAAACGAAGCGCGAGGTATATTCCGGACCTAACGCTTTTTCCAGCTTTTGCTTGAGGGATACGCTCAAACCATCACCGAAAGCCCAGTCGTCTGAAACGTTAACGCCGATCTTCTTAGGAATGCGGGATTGGATGACCTCGGCCAGGCTTTCAAACTGCATCTTCTTTTTGTCCACCCAAGTCGGTTTGTACCATTCGCCCATGCCATAGTAGCTGCCGGACAGCCTTTCCACTCCCTTTTCTTTTCCCAGGTCATGAAAAATCAGGATGGACGTGCGCCGCGCCGACATTGTCGGCTCAGGCACGAGGCTGATGTAGACGGGGTCTTCGTTATACTCGCGGTTAATGACGAGCCACATGTCGATTCCTTCCCGGCGCATAAGCTGGGGAAGGATGTTGTCAAGCTTCCACTTCAGCCATTCGTTCATCACCCGGGTCCTTTCTTTCTCGGGCAAGATATTCTTGCTGTCTCCGACGTTCGCGATCTCCTGCGCTGCAGTAAAAGCTATCTGGGTAAACAGCAATAAAAGAAACAGAATTGTGCGAAAAAAATGCCTTGGTTGATGGGCTGACATATTCTCCTCCTTTTCCCTGACCTTATCATTAGAAAGGGCCTAGCCGGAATGGATGAGGCAACCATAGAAGGTTTGGCCTTCCCGAAAATTTGGTGATAAAATTCGGTGACATGAATGCAATTTCCGAATTTCGTATCGTGTCACCAAATTTCTCCGAAACATCAAAAATGTCGTGGCAATCCGATGAAGTCATTGCG
>CAZKEW010000059.1:0-12025 GCA_964551885.1 uncultured Eubacteriales bacterium | reverse complement strand
GGCGGGTGGGCGGGTCTTCAGCGAGGACGGACGGGGACGCGCCGTGACAGGACCCATCTCACAAAACTGCATGATTATCACAGAATTTGGGATGCTTCCCTTACTCCGTCTTGGCTGGTTTGCCAACTTTCCCGATGAATAGCGAAATGAAGAATAGAATCCCTGCCATAATCGCGGCTATGGGCAGGCTTGCTTGCACTGTACGCCCCACGCTCATATTGCCGATGAACTTGGGAACAAAGGTTCCGCCCAATAGGCCGACAGCGAAAATTATTCCGAAGATACTGCCATAAAGGCTGGAATCAAACTTGGCAAAAGTGACACCCACTATGGTTGGGAAAATAGGTGCGAAACCCAGACCGGTAAACAGAATGGCCACAATGGCTAAAACGGGGCTTTTCGTGGTAATCATGACGACTATGGCAATGATGGAAATGAGCGACATGAGGGTGATGACCTTGGCGCCTATGGCGGTCAAATTCTTCATAGTGGAAGCGAGGAACCGACCAATCATCATCGCTACGCCGAAGAAGCTGAGGACCAGGCCGGCGCCGGCAACGGCGTTTGCACTCTCGCTGCCGCCTAAGAGTTCAGTCATGAGGGGCTTGATCCAAGTCGCCATGGTAATTTCCAATGAGATGTAGCAGAACAGAGCCAGGGCAGCAATCAACACAGCGGCTTTCCCTAAAAGCTTTATCGCCATGGAAAACTTGTACCCCGTAGACACTTGCGGAAAACTCGTCGTCAGCGCGAACAGAAGAAACACTAAGATAAGCGCTCCGATAATGGACACAGAGGTGCTATAACTCAAGCTCAATGTCCTGAGGAAGAAAACAAAAAGCAAAGGAGTAAGAACATAGCCGAGGCCAAAAAAAGCGTTGCCAAGATTGCTGGCCCGAGCCGGATCCTTGCCCTTAAAAAGCACCACTGGAATGAGCGTATTGCCCACAGTGTTGAGGCTCATTGCACCAATTCCTAATAGGATGCAGGCGAGCATAGCTAAAAAGAAACTCGAGGCAAAAGCTAGTAAAAACAGGCTGCTGCTAGTCACGATAAAGCCAACAATGGCTATTGGCTTATAGCCGAATTTATCGACCAACGGCCCAATGATGAACTGAACGATGCAGCTGGTCAGGAACAACCCCATGGCTAAAGATCCAAACTGACCTTCATCGATCTGAAGCGATTTCATTAGCTCCACAGAGATTGCTCCAAGGATGATAAAACAAATGGCCAGCGAAAACACGGCCATGAGTGCCACAACTGCCGTCATCTTTTTCATTTTTCTTCCCTCCTTCGTCAGGTTTGTAGTGAGTTATAGAAGTTGACAGGATTGTAAAATTTTTCTGGCCCGATTGCAAGACGGTTATAGAGGGCCCGCGTTTTGCCGGACGAGGTGGGAATTCGTCAGCTCTTCTTCAAAAACCATCCAGTTTGCAGCCGAGAATTCGACGAAAACATTGCGCTTTTCGAGGAGGGGTTTGAGCTTATCCCAGAACGGGTATCCGGCATGGAGCATCAGGAATTGAGTGTTTTTGAAGCGGACGTCGGAGAAAATGCTCTCCAGGTTGAGGGGGTTAGAGTCCAGATTCTTGAGGCCTGCATCCGCCCCAAACCCGGTGTGAAAATGCACGGGAAGCCCGAGCTCTCCGGCCTTTATAAAGATGT
Source organism: uncultured Eubacteriales bacterium (assembly GCA_964551885.1). Classification (GTDB taxonomy): domain Bacteria; phylum Acidobacteriota; class Aminicenantia; order Aminicenantales; family UBA8522; genus CAZKEW01. The sequence goes on along the minus strand of CAZKEW010000059.1, from coordinate 10,357 downwards.
GCCGAGCAACAAAATCCTGAACTTTCTTATACTTCTCCCAAGAGTCGAGCTTGCTCGCCAGCCCTTCCGCGAAGATGCCAGCCACCTCTTCCCAATCCGGGTCATCAAACCAGAGCGTCCGGCTGTAGGCGATGCCAACTTTTAGGGCAACTGCGCCATTCTTTTTATAATCGGCAAGGACGTCATCCACAAAACTGAGATAAGAGGGCAAGTCGTTGATTGTTTTTTTGAGCTTTTCGGATCTCTCTCTGATTTCTTGATTCGAGGATGCTAAGATCTTTTTGAGGTCGGGGTCGACGGCCTTCAGCTCTGAAGCCTCCATAGGAAAGAGCAAAGAATCCACAAAAGCAACCCAACAAACGCGGCTGGGAAGAATGGGCTAAGGGCAAAACCGCGAAAGCCATGGGCAAAACGAATAGGTAGACCAGAACCGCCGCGTTTTTTGCTTAGGACACCGGTCAATTTGCTTGTCCCAATCAGATTTTCTTCTCAAATGGTTCATCATGAGAATTCTCGTCCAAATTTTACCTGTGATTGTAATACCAATCCCCCTAAAAATCTACTGGGGGACGTTCCCTAAGGAGCCACCTGGCTAAGGAAGAAACCAGCCCATTTCTTAGAATTTCTATAAAAACTATAAGAATAGTAAATATTGACAAATAAGCTGAATTCTAAATAATAGTTATTAGTTATAAAAAACAGTATAGGAAGAAAGGAGCGAGCAATCATGAAGAGAGCATTCATTCTTTTGGCTGTCATTCTTGTCTTGGCCGCGCCTATTTTCGCCGGGGTGGTCAAGAAGACCAAGTCAGACGTCACCTTCAGAGGGTTCGGCAAATTCACTCTGGCCCAGAGCGAAAAGCTGACTCCCGACCAAAAATGGACCGATTCCAAGAGCGATTTCAAGGGTCAAGGGCTTGCCGGAGGACTGGCTGGAAAAACCATTCTCCGGTCAGGCGATACGGGAGAAATTATTGATTTGCCGGGGATGTCCATCTACCAGCTCGACAATAAGAAAAAAGAATACACCGTCAGCCCCATCAAAAAGCTAACAGAAGAATTAGCCGGCGAGGAGCCAGAAGCCAAGGAAGAACCTGAGGAAAAAGAGGAAGAAGTCGAAAGCGACATCAAGATCACCCGAAGCGAGTTCAAAGTGGAGGACACCGGTGAGACAGCCACGATCAACAATTTCTCCGTCCGAAAGTATTTAGTTCATTGGCTTATGGAATGGGAGGACGTGAAGACCGGCGAAAAGGGCACTAACCGCCTGGAAACGCTTGTCTGGACAACGCCGATGACTGGGACTCTCGAGAAAGCCCAGGAAGAAGAAGCGAAATTTTCGCGGGCCTATTTGGAGAAAATAGGAATTGATGTGGACAAGATGCAGCAGGACATTCTTGGGACAAACTGGCTTGCTCTGCTTGGCACAATGAGCCGGGATAAAGGCAAAGCCCACCCCGATACATCCAAGTTCGCCCAAGAAATGCAGAAGATCAAAGGCTACCCGATTGTCACCGACGGGAAATACTATTCCACCCGCCAAAAGCCGACAACTGAGAGTGCGGAGAAGGAGCAGGAGGAAACCCCTAAGGACGTCAAGGGAGCGCTCGGAGGATTACTCAAGAAAACCCTTAAACAAAAGCCGAAACAGACCGAGGGAAGCGCCCAGGATCCTGCCCTCACCTATTACACAGAGATTGTTGAGGTCTCCGCGGCTGATCTCGGGGCTCAAGATTTCCAGGTCCCGACCGGCTACAAAAAGAAATAGTAAATGTGCGGAATTCTCTAAAGATTCTCGTTACTCTTGTTGCTGTCTTCGCTGTCCTTTATCATTTTTCTTGGCCTGCAGTCGTCGGACAAGAGAAAGAGAAAAGTTACACGCTCGCTTTTTCTCCGCGTCCCGGGCAAACCCTAATTTATAATCTCAGCAGCCGGATGAACTCGGAAGGAAAAAGCTTCCTCGGAAAAAGCCTCACCCTGAACGTAACAGCTTCGGGAGAAATCGACTTGGCCATAAGACAGGCAAGCACGGAGAATGTCTTCACCGAGCTTACGAGTCCGGGCATCCGGGTTTCCCTCCAGGCCCTCGATACGCGAGACGAGTTCACGCTGGCTGCCCCGGCGGATAACCCTGTGCAGGTTATTTTCGATAAAACCGGGCGGATCAGGGACGTCAAGAGAGTCGAAGCGCTCGAAGAGCAGAACATCATGAATTTTTCGGTCGTGGAAGTCTTGCGGACTTATTTGCCGGCCTTTCCATACAGGCCTGTCTCTATCGGAGATTCTTGGAAGGACCACAAGCGGATGCTCATCCCCTTCCAGGGCATGAACCTGGTCGTCGAGCTCGATATTGACTTTCTTTTGAACGATGTCCTCCCCTCGCCTGATGGAAGGTTGGCCCTGATCTCAGCAACCTACATGGTGACTCTCTCCGGTTCGCGGAGCCTGGAAGAAGTCGTGGGATCATTTGAGGGAAAAGGGTTCGGTTTGGGGAATATGAATTTTTTAATGGACCAAGGCTATTTCACGGAATATCGGCTGGACTACAGCATAGATGGAGCCATGGTGATGCGAAAGGCCGAGACAAATCTCAGGCAATGGCCCTTCAGCATTTCCGTTAACGCTGACCTTTCGCTCTTGGAAAAGCGTTAATCTTCCCCCGAAATTGCCGATAGAATTATGTCATCGCGAGCGAAGCGTGGCGATCTCAACAACTTACCGTGAGATTGCCGCGCTCCTTTCGGTAGCTCGCAATGAATTCTTGGATAAGCGATTATTGTTGGCTTCAGTTCTCTTCCTCAGTTATAATATCTAATCCTTAATTTCGACAAGGAGGAAAGCATGTCAAAAGCGGCGCGCCGCGGGATTGCCTTCGGAGTCGTGGTTTTTATGGCTCTGTCATATCTGGCTTCTGGCCAGGCGGATCTATCCTTGAAGGAGATCTTCGAAAAGAACCTCCAGGCTTCGGGCGGCAAGGAAAAACTTCTCCAAATTCAAAATTTTTCTTTTAAGACAGGGGGGACACGGTGTTATGCCACATCGAGCGAAGAGCTCAAGCTGGTCACCGGGAAAGATCCCGTCATCACCGAAGTCATCCTGGTCAAGGGCGACAAGGTCCAGAGGAATTGCTTCAACACCATAACCGATGTCACGGGCCTCCAAAAAGCCGTCTACCAGACGCTGGCGAAACTCTACGCCGGGCTTTTTTCCCTGTGGAAGTTTGAAGGCCAGCTCAAGCTCGAGGGGCTGAAGGCCTACGGGCCGGAAAAGCTCTACCATCTGACGACAATGTCCGGGGCCCTCAAGGTCGATTTTTTCCTGCGGACCGACGATTCCTGTCTGAAAAGGCTCGTGTTTGAGGGCTCAACCCCCGAAGGCGATAAATACGAGGTCAACTATGACTTTGCGGCCTTTGAGGAGACCGAAGGCTTAAAGATTCCCCTCTCCTGGTTCAGCTCCCAAGTCGGGACGCGCGGCACTCTGGCCGAGGTCACCGAGCTCAAAACGAATCAGTCTCTCCCTCAGGATTTCTTTACCAGGCTCGAGGTCAATATCGGTACGACCGAAGCTGCGCCCGGCCAGTTGAAGGGGAATGTCCTTGATTTTAATTCCTCTCCCTACGGCTTGACCATCAACACCAACTGGACGAAAAAAGACATCGAGAAAGCAGGGTTCCGGACGGGCGACAAGCTAACTTTCCTTGTGGAAGGTGTCGAATCGGAACTGGTCTTCTATGCCTCAGCCAGCGAAATCCCGCCCCAGAACGAGCTGGCCCAGGGCGCGCGGCTGATGACGCTGATGCCCCGGGGCGGCGATACCTATGTCATCCAATTCATTGCCGTCGATACGGCCCAGATAGCGTCCAAGCTGAAACCCTTGGCGCCAATCGAAATCAAAAAGAGATGAAAAGCATAACCGGCATGGCCTTGCTCCCTAACCGGGTTTTTAACGCCGTTCCCTCACCGCTCTTCTCATAAACCCTCCCTGGTCGCTTCAACCATCCCGGTTATGCTTTTTTTGAAATAAACAAGGAAGGAGGACGCATGTCTCACATCAAAAGAAGAAATTTCATCACGACGCTCGCCTCGAGCGTTTTAGGCCTCGGAGTCGCAGGTCAGATAAAGGCCGGACCGGCCGCGTCTTTGTCCGGCCAAAATGAATCTTCCACGCCCAAAATTAAAAAATACAATCCCCTGGGAAAGACGGGGCTCAAGGTCTCGGACGTGAGCTGCGGCGCGATCTCCCTTTTCGAACCCAACGTGCTCCGTTATGCCTATGAATGCGGAGTCAACTATTTTGACACGGCCGAAGGCTACCTGCGGATGAAGGGCGAGGCTTACGTCGGCCAGGGCCTCAAGGAGGTCCGCGACAAGGTCATCATCACCACCAAGCACCCCTACGATTTCCGACAGAAAATCGAAAAGGCGTCCGTGATCAAGCGGATGGAGGACAGCCTCAAGCGCCTGCAGTCCGATTATGTGGATATCGCCATGGTCCATGGCCTCGCCGACCTGTCGCTCATCCTCAACAACCAGGAAATCATGTCCGCCTATGACCAGTTGAAGAAGGACGGAAAAGTCCGGTTCACCGGATTCTCCACCCACAACGCCAAGCTCACCCTGAAACAGGCCCTGGACTCGGATTTCCCCCAGGTCATCCTCTTTATGTACAACCATATGGAAGGAAAAGAGATTGAGCCTCTGGTCAAGGCGGTGCGGGAGAAAAGCGTCGGCACAGTGGCCATGAAGATTTTCGCCGGCGGCATGCAGGGGAATTTGAAAGCCATGGTGAGCCCGGAGGTCAGTTACCCGCAGGCCGCTATTCGCTGGGTCATGACCAACCCTGACGTCGACACCTGCATCCCGACGATGAGCAGCTATTCCCATGTCGAGGAATACGTCGCCGCTTCAGGCAAGCCGCTCGACCGGGCCGCGCTGGAAACGATCGCCCGCTACCAGAAGCAAGCCTACAATCTCTATTGCCGGGTGAGCTGTACGGAGTGCCTGTCCGCCTGCCCCAACAACGTCGCCGTGAATGACGTGCTCCGCTACGCCATGTACTTCGAGCATTACGGCATGGAAAAAGAAGCGATCGGGTACTATGCGGAAATGGAGCCCGGACAAAAGCCGCTCGGCTGTGCGAATTGCGCCGGCTATTGCGAGAGCACCTGCCCTTATGAATTGAAGGTCAAGGCCCGGCTCCTTCACTCGCACGATATTTTGACCGCTTAGAATTTAAAAAGGGGGCCAGAAATCAGGAGGATTGTTTCCATCGGGTTCGTAAACAACATCATCGCTTATATTTATTCTCTCTTTGCCTGCGAGGTCAAGCGAGATATTTGTTCGCGTCCAACAGGAACTTCCAGAGCGGTCTGGAGCGGACCGGCGTTCCTCCGATCTCTTCCACTTTTTCGACCGTCCGTGTTACGACGATAGCTTGTCTCGTCTTCGGAAATCGCCTCAAGAAGAGCTTAAGGCAGGCGTATTTCCGGTCGTCTCTGTCGAAAGCAGAGATGAACTTGACTTCGATGGGAAGGGGCGCGCGGTTTGTCCCAATCACGAAATCCACTTCCCGTTCGCTCTCGGCGAAATAGCCGCAATCCGCGCCCCGTCTTCGGAGCTCGGCGAAAACGGCCGCTTCCGCCTTTGCTCCTTCATCACCCGCGCCCGTGATAAGGGTTTTGACGCCGTTGTCGAGAAGATAGATTTTCTTGGCCGCGTAAGCTTTTTCCGACCAGGAGTCGGTCCATTTTTCAAGCTGAGCGATGAGGAATGCCGATTCAAGGTGCGCTGCGTAATCTTTCACCGTGTCCAGGCTCAAGTTCAGGACCCGGCCGAGCTTGTTGAAGCTCGTCCGCGAGCCCACGGATGCCGCGAGGAGCCGCAGAAGCTCCAGAAGAAGAAGAGGCTTACGCACGGGAAATAGCCGCACGATGTCGCGGAACAGGATGTCGTCGATTAAGTTGCTAAGATATTCCGTCGAGGGACGGAGAGCGTTTTCGGGATATCCCCCCATCGTGAGATACTCGTCCGCCAGGCGCTCGAATTTGTAATCTTCGGACGGCAGAGGCCTCCCTCCCCGGAAATCGATAAACTCTGCGAAGGAGAGCAAATCGACTCGGTTCACGATCTGGCGTCCGGTAAGCTTGCCGCCCTGGCTCTGGATCAGGGCCGACGTCGAGCCGCTGCAGAAGATTTTGAGGTTGTTCGAATCGTAGAGAGACTTGAGCTCGGTCTCCCAGGACGAGCTTTCCTGGACTTCATCGAGGAAGAGAAACATACGGCGGCCGCGATCATGGGAGAAAAGCCTGCGGACGGCCTTGAAAGTCCTGGAGTTCTTCTTTGCCAACTCCAGGGCTGAATTTCACGAACGAGAAATCATCCGGAACGCGAAAATCAGCAAGGGCTCTGCGAACAAAATTCTCCGGCGGCTTGCAGAGCTGGCGCTGCTGACCAGAACCCAGAAGGGCCGGATGGTCTTCTATAGGCTGGACGCAGGAGACCCGGTCGTGAAACAGCTCAAGATCCTTAGCAACATGCGGGGTGCCGTCTTTCTCAGTTGAGATAAAAAGCGATTCCTGCCAGAAGCTTGACGCCTCCCAGGTTTATTTTTTCATTCAGAAGCGAACTCTTCCCGGTCGGCACGCTCTCGTAACGCAGCGAAGTGAACAACGCAACCCTGGAGAAAAGGCGGAAATCGACGGTGCCATAGACGAGCAGCCCCAATTTTTTGCCACGAGAGATCAACTCCGCCGTCTCCCAGCTCTCTTTGTAGGAATGCCAGTTAACCCCCAGGCCCAAGTCAATCCCCAAAGGAACACTCCCCAGCCTGCCGCTGAATTCATAAAAGACGGAAACCGGGATGGATATCATTTTAAAGTGCAGGAGGAATTCTTCTCCTCCCTGGTCAAGCGGCAAGGCCTTGCCTTTCTCGTTAATCCAATCGAGGCCGACCGCAAGTCCGTAATTGTCGGACAGCCGGACATTCACTTCCAGGGACAGAGGAAAACAGTTCCCGTAGATTTCTTTGAATGAATCCTCTTGCGGACGCATAATTCCCGCCCCTGCTCGAATCGAGAAAATCTGCGGATAGACAAAAAGGGCGGCGAAAAAGAAAAGGATCAATGACGTTAGGCCCTTTTTGCTCATCGGCTTCCCCTCCTTTCGAAGAGAGAAAACGTCTGAATTGAAGTCCGGGGAGGAGAGATTTGGGCCGCTTCAATCTTCACTTCTCTGGAAAAATTGCTTTCCAACCCTCCGTAACCCAAGGCCGTCACGGCATAAAAATGGGGGATGTCCGTCTTGAGAATCCGGTCTAAAAACGCCGCCGATTGAACAGGAGAAGAGTTAATTTTTTGATAATTGAGGTGAGAGGTCGTGCTCCTGTAGATGTTGTATCCCTGAGCATCCGGGCTGGCCGTCCAGGAAAGATGGACAGTTTTCAATGAATTAAAAAGAGAGCTGTAGAGATAGGCCCTCGCTTCGAGCCCGGCAGGAGTTTTGGGATATCCTGTCCTTACCGGCTGGGCGAGTTCGGCCAGGGCGCCGAGGGCGGTTTTTGCGGAGCTGGTGAAGAAATCAAAATTGAGGGTGTCGATTGTGTCGGTTGTCTGATGATAATAGGGATTGCGGAGCGGCATGTCTTCGATGCCCAGCAGGGCGGGATAGCCTGTATCCCAGAAAGGAGCGTGGTCCGAATAAACCATTGAGGCGTCGATGACCTTCCGGAAAGGAAGCCCGGTATAGGACCTGGCCGCAAGCCCGAGCCTTTCTGCCAGCCACTCGGAGTCCTGGTTGACGAAGAGTTCCAGGTCTTCGGGTATGGCATCCGCGTAAGCGATCATGTCGAGGTTGATAACCCCGACGATTTTTTCCTGTCTGGCTCTGGCCCGCGAAGCATGGTACTGGCTTCCGTAGAGCCCCCATTCTTCGGCCGAAAAGGCGATGAACCGGATGGTAAAGTCAAAATTGTAGGGCATAAGGATCCTGGCCGCCTCCATGACTGCGGCCGTGCCGCTGGCGTTGTCGTCAGCGCCCGGAGCGAGAGTCGCCGCTGATCTAGAATAGGAATCATAGTGCCCGCAGATGATCACCACATCGTCGGGATAGGCCTGCCCCGTTTTTTCGGCGATGATGTTCCTTGACGAATAGACGGACCGGAAAGTGAACGGCTCATAGCGCGGATTGAGCCCCAGGGTTTGAAAGTAGAGATAGATGAATTCGCCGGCCGCCTCACAGTTGGCTGTTGAAGCATACCTCGTCTGGAAGAGCTCGAGGTCACTGACAAGCGATCTCAGGTTGTCCCTGGAAACCTGGTTGACAATGAACTGGACAAGGTCGTTCTTGAGTTCCTCGGGGGCCTGGATGGTCAGAGGCGGAGAAGGACGTTTGATATAAGGCAGGAGCGAATCTGAAGGCAGGGGCTTCCGGACGACATCCTGGGGGATGATGGCCGCTGGATCGCCCTCTTTTGTCCAGCAGAGAATCGTCTCCTTTTCAACAGCTCTGAGCTGGCCTTTGGCCTGGAGCGCCGCCAGCGCTTTGAGGGAGCCGGCTTGAACAAGAAAATATTCTTTACCCTGGATATCTTTGTCCAGGATGGAAAACCGGACACGGTTCTGTCTCAGGACACGAAATTCTTCCCTCCCCGCTCGGGCCAGATAACAGGTCTCCAGTTCCTGGGCAATGTCAATCTGGAATTTCTGGAGAACACTCCACTGGGCCAGATCAGATTTTGGAATTTTGATGAGATAGAGGGGCTCGGAAAAAGAGAAAAGGAGGATGAATCCTGAGATCAGGAAAGCCAGAGGAAGGATTTTCAAAACCTTCATCGAATTATCATCTAATCAAATTATTCGGCGGGGTGCAAGCCTGATGACAAAGACGGTTATAGACTTATCGGGATTGATTGTAAGGGTGGGGATAATAATTAGATTTTAACGAAAACGATAGAATTTCCTTAGCGCCTTTATCTCCGAGGGAAAAATGAGATTTCAGATGGCAGCGCTACGGGGATTCGAACCCCGGTCTGATGGCTGAGAACCACCTGTCCTGGGCCTCTAGACGATAGCGCCGTAAGTCAAGAAAATACCAAATTTCCCCCTGGAAAGTCAATGGTTCGATTAATTTGACTATCGATCACTTCGGGAAATTCTGGTGAAATTTGGGGACACGATACGAAATTCAAGAATTTCGTTCATGTCCCCAAATTTGTGCCTCAGATATACTCGATTGTTGCGGGCGGCTTGGGCGTGATTTCATAAACGACTCTGGTCACGCTCGGTATCTCGGCCGTGATTCTCTTCGAAATCTTCATCAGAATGTTGAAGGGAATGTCGGTCGGTTTCGCGGTCATGGCATCTTTGCTCTCAACAGAGCGGATGATAATGATCTCGCCAAATTTCCTGTGTCCTTTCTCAACGCCGGTCCCTTTGTCGTTGAGCAAAACCGCAAAAGCCTGGAAGGGTTTCAGGGAGGCGACTTCCTCTTCCACGATCCGGGTGGCCTTCCTGACCAGAGCGACTCTCCTCGGCGCCACCTCGCCGACTACTCGCGTCATCAGCCCCGGCCCGGGAAAAGGCATCCGGTTATATATTTTCTCGGGAAGACCAAGTTCTTTGGCCACAACACGGACCTCGTGTTTGAACAGCTCCTTGACCGGCTCAATAACTTTAAACCCGTAGCCCTTCTCCGGGTCGATACCGATTTGCTCGAGGATGTTGTGCTGGGTTTTGACCCCGCCTTTGGTCTCGATGATGTCCGCGGCAATCGTCCCCTGGATCAAAAACCTTGCCTTGCTCTTGAGAACCTCTTTTCCAAAAACTCTATAGAAGGTATTGCGGAAAGCCCTCCTTTTCGCTTCCGGGTCGGTCTTGCCTTTCAATGCCGCGAAAAATTTCTTCTTGTAATTGACGACATTCACCTTGATTCCAAACTTGGCGAAGATTTTCTTCACCTCTTGAGGCTCGTTCTCCCTCATCAACCCGTCGTCGATGAAAATGACTTTGAGCTGCTTGCCGATGGCGCGGGTTGCAAGCACAGTGCAGGTGGAGCTGTCCACTCCTCCTGAGAGGGCGGAAATGGCCGTTCCGCTGCCGACTGTTTGCTTGATTTCAGCAACCTTTTCTTCGATGAATTGTTTTATCTTCATCCTGCCTCTCCTATCAACGAATTTTTGGAGCCTTCAAATCGCGCCAATATTACCATATCTTAAAGAGAGCTCACAAGCAGAACTCAGCCAAGATGGGGACGGTTCTCGCTGAGAACCGTCCCCGGATTATCCACAGGGGAAGTAAGCATCCCAAATTCCGTGATTATCAAGCAGTTTTCTGAGGTGGGTCCTGTCACGGCGCGTCCCC
>CAZKEW010000058.1:0-12448 GCA_964551885.1 uncultured Eubacteriales bacterium | reverse complement strand
TACGTGGGAGCTGGGCCGGTTTTTCCTACCTCATCCAAAGAGGGCTTACCGCCCATTTTAGGTTTGGAGGGGCTTCAAAAAATAAGAGCGAGAGTAAAAATCCCCATCTTAGCTATCGGCGGAATCAAGGCAGCCAACGCCGGTCAGGTTATCTCTGTCGGCGCTGACGGAGTGGCGGTCATCTCAGCTATTGCCGCTTCAAAAAATCCCCGCCAGGCGGCTAATAAACTTATAGAATCGATCGAAAAAAAAAGATAAAGAGACAACAAAAGAATTAGGAAATTGACTCGATATTGCTTTGCCCAGGATTTACTCATAGTGATGTAGCTGAAATAGCCAAATCTGTGGAGAACAAAGTAACCATTTCTGTGGCAAGAGGAGATGGCCCACGTAATAAAATATCATTAGAAGCGAGAAGAAGGGAAGGATATCTCCCAGATTTGCTTAAGTAAGCATAACAATCGTGATCTTTCTCTCGTCCTCTCTCCCCTTCTCGATAGTGACCCGGATGGTCTGGCAGGCTTTGAGGTTGAACTTGATTTTTTCTCCCCACTCCACGACTACGACTCCCCCGTCCAGGTAATCCTCCCAGCCTAAGTCCAGAATTTCTGCATCCTTCTCCAGGCGGTAGAGGTCAAAATGGAAGATAGGAAATTTTGCCTGATAGATGTTGAGGATCGTGTAACACGGGCTCGAGACTTGGCCGATATCTTTTACCCCTAAACCCGAGGCTATACCCTTAGCGAAAATCGTTTTTCCGGCGCCGAGCTCGCCGATAAGAAGAACAACCTCTTCGCCTTTAAATTGCCTGGCCATTTTCTTGGCCATAAGGAAAGTCTCTTCCTCTGAATGAGAGAGAACAGCAGACGTTTCTTCCATTTCTTGTTTAGGTCTTGTTTTCTTCACCGGACTGACTTTTGATCACACTTCAAAGAACTTCAGATTTGTCCTCCATCATTTTCAGTGCCTGAGGAAGGAAGCGGATAAGGTCTCCCGCCACAAGGGCTCTCTCGCCGATTTTTTGCGCCGCCAAATCCCCGCTCAGCCCGTGAATATAGACAGCCGCCAGCGCCGCCTGGAGCGGGTCTCGCTGCTGCATAATCATGGAGGCGATCATGCCGCTCAGAACATCTCCTGACCCGCCTGTCGCCATCCCAGGGTTACCTGTCGGGTTGATAAAGATTCTGCCTTCGGGATCGGCGACGAGTGTCCGGTATCCTTTGAGGACAAGATAGACACCGTATTTTTGGGTAAAAGCAGGCACAAGTTCGAGTTTCTTTGCGAGCACTTCAGCGATAGAAAGGCCGAGCAGCCTGGCAAATTCCCCTGGGTGTGGTGTAAGAATCGCCGGCCGAGGAAGGCTCTTCAGGAGTTCGCGTTTTAGAGCCAGTATATTCAACCCGTCGGCATCGATCACCAAAGGAAGCTTGATCTTAGGGATAAGCTTCCAGAGGAATTCGGCCGTTGACTCGTTGGTGGAAATGCCCGGGCCGATGAGGAGAGCATCTTTTCCCCGGATGAGATTCAGTGCTCTGGGCAAAGCTTCGGCAGAGATCGTTTTTTCTTTTGTCTCTTCCAGAGACTCGGTCATCAGCTCGACCATCGAGCGGGCCACGATGGGCAGGCAGCTCGCGGGTGTGCCGACGGTGACGAGTCCAGCGCCCGTCTTCAAGGCCGCTTTAGCAGCCATAGTAGCTGCTCCGGTTTTTCCGAGCGAGCCCGAGATAATAAAGAGATGGCCGTAGGTGCCTTTATGGGTATCGCTCTTTCTTTTTTTGAAGGCAGGCAGGAGGCCGGCCTTTTCCACCAACTCTAATTTGAGATTCGCATCTTCAAACAGGTGCCGCGGAACGCTGATGTCTGCGACTATAAAATCTCCCACCATCTCTTCTGCCGGTGGAAAAATATGGGCAATCTTGGGCGCCGCCAAGGTCACAGTCAGATCTGCCCTAACCGCGGGCCCGATGATCTCAAACGTGTCCGAGGAAAGCCCTGAAGGAATATCGACTGCAAGCTTAAAAGCGCCTGATTTGTTGATGTCGTCGATCGCCCGGGCATAAAGACCATCGGCGGCTTTTGCCAGTCCTGTGCCGAAGATAGCATCGATGATAATCGTTGCCTCCTGCAAAAGCTTTTTCTGACGTTTCCAATCCTTCTGCGACCAGATTTCTTTTATGCTTACGCCGATGGCTTTGGCAATCTTAAGATTGATAGCGGCATCCCCCCGGACTTCTTCATGAGCGGCTAAAAGCATGACATGAGGCTTGGCTCCGCCGTTAAAAAGATGGCGCGCGACTACAAGGCCATCGCCGCCATTATTCCCCTTGCCCGCGACGATAACGATTCTCTCCCTTTCAGGTCGTGGAAATATAGCCCGGATGACCCGGACAATTTGTAGGCCGGCATTTTCCATGAGGACCGGGCCTGGGATACCGATTTCCTCGATCGTCTTGCGGTCGATCTCTTTCATCTCTTTTGAGGTTAAGACTTTCACGTCGGCTCCTTGAAAAATTTGGGAAAATTTTTCTTCATTTGACCATGATTTTACCATAAATGAAGGAATCATGCTTTTTCAAATTCGCGTGGCTTCGTGCCTACGCCCAGAGCCCTCTCCGTTGCTTTTGAAGGCTTTTTATGCTAATTTTTAGGGGTAAATCAAGAAAAAACAGGAGGTTTTTCATGAGCATCAAGATAGGAATAAACGGATTCGGCCGAATAGGGAGAAACTTATTCCGGGCTTCATACAAGGACCCAAACCTGGAGTATGTGGCCGTGAATGACATCACCGACGCTAAGACATTGGCCTATCTTCTGAAATATGACTCGGTCCTGGGGACTTTTGATGCCGACGTTAAAGCCACAAGCGACGCCATCGTCGTAAACGGCAAGGAAATTAAGGTTTTCGCTGAAAAAGACCCCGCTAACCTCCCCTGGGGGAAGCATGGAGTATCGGTTGTGGTAGAGGCTACCGGCAAATTCAAGAAAAAAGAGGAAGCCCTGAAACATATGCAAGGCGGCGCTAAGAAAGTCATTTTCTCGGCTCCTGCCACCGACCCGGACGCGACCATCGTCATGGGGGTCAATGAGCACACTTATGACCCCGCGAAACATCATGTCCTTTCCAACGCGTCCTGCACAACGAACTGCCTGGCTCCGGTGGTCAAAGTCCTCCACGAGGCCTTTGGCGTCGAAAAAGGGTTCATGACCACGATCCATGCTTATACCAACGACCAGCGGATCCTCGACCAGCCCCATAAAGACCTTCGCCGGGCCAGGGCAGCGGCTGTGTCACAGATCCCCACAACGACCGGCGCCGCCAAAGCTGTCGGCCTGGTTCTGCCTGAACTCAAGGGCAAAATCGACGGGGTTGCCATCCGCGTTCCAACCACCAATGTTTCTCTTGTCGATTTCGTCGCCATCCTCAAAAAGAAGACGACGGACAAAGAGGTCAATGAGACTTTCGAGAAAGCGGCCGAAGGGCAGCTCAAAGGGATTCTCGAGTTCACCACCGAGCCGCTCGTTTCGGTTGATTTCATGCACAATTCCCACTCGGCCATAGTCGACGGCGAGTTGACCCGCGTTATGGACGAAACCCTGGTCAAGGTCTTCGCCTGGTATGACAACGAATGGGGGTATTCCTGCCGGCTCGCTGACCTGATCAAATACATTTCCAAGTGACAGCCATGAAGCACCTTGAGGATTTAAACTATAAAGGCAAAACGGTCTTTCTCCGGGTGGATTTCAACGTTCCCCTGGATGAAAACGGAGACATCAGGAACGATACCAGGATTAGGGCTTCCCTTCCCACGATCAATTACCTTCTCGACCAAGGCGCGAAGCTCGTCATCGCTTCGCATCTCGGAAGGCCTAAAGGAAAAGTTGACCCCAAGATGAGCCTCAAGCCTGCAGCTAAAAGGCTCAGCGAGCTGATCTCTGCTGATGTCTTTATGGCTCCTGACTGCGTTGGGGATGACGTCGAAAGGCTCAAAAAAGAGCTCAAGCCCAAGCATGTCCTTATCCTCGAGAATGTTAGGTTCCATGCCGAAGAGACGGCCAATGATGCCGGTTTTGCCCAAAAGCTCGCCCAGGGCCTTGATTGTTATGTCAACGACGCTTTTGGCTCATGCCATCGGGCTCACGCCTCCGTCGCTGCCATCACCCAATTTGTGAAGGAAAAAGCCGCCGGATATCTCCTCCAGAAAGAAATCCAATACCTGAGCAAGGCCATTCACTCACCCAACAAACCTTATGTCGCCATCCTTGGGGGAGCAAAAGTCTCCGATAAGATCGATGTCATCCAGAATCTCTTGAACAAAGCCGACGACATCCTTATCGGCGGAGCCATGGCTTATACATTCTTCAAAGCCCAGGGCTATGAGGTAGGAAAGTCACTCGTCGAGGACGATAAATTGCAGAGTGCCCTCGAAATTGTCAAAAAAGCCAAAGAAAAGAAGGTGAATTTCTATCTTCCCTCAGACCATGTCCTGGCGATGGGCATTGACAAAGAGGCTCAAACCAAGGTGGTTGATTCTTTCCCCTTCCCTGCGGATTGGATGGCCGTAGATGTGGGCCCGAAAACCGTAGCCGAATACAGCAAAATTATCGCCAAAGCCAAAACAATCTTCTGGAACGGCCCGCTCGGTGTTTTTGAGGTCGATAAGTTCGCTCAGGGTACGGTGAAAATTGCCGAGGCCGTGGCTGCCTCAAAGGCTGTTTCCATCGTCGGCGGCGGAGATTCCATTGCTGCGGTTGATAAAGCAGGGGTCAGCAAAAAAATCTCCCATATTTCTACGGGAGGAGGAGCGTCCCTCGAATATCTGGCCTGTGAAACCCTTCCCGGGATTGAAGCCCTGGAATAGGCGCAAAGAAAGAGACCTGACCATGAAGAACAAACCACCCTTTATCGCCGGAAACTGGAAGATGCACATGACCGCCGCCGAGGCGCGGGCGCTTGTGACGCCGATCGTCAAGGCGAGCGTGGGACTTCAGGAGGCCGAGATTGTGGTCGCGCCTCCTTTCACAGCCTTGAGTGAAGTCAGGAAAGTCCTCGAAGGGAGCTCTGTTCAGCTTGCCGCGCAAAACCTGTTTTGGGAAGAAAAAGGGGCTTATACGGGAGAAGTCTCCGGCCCGATGCTTAAGGATGCCGGATGCCAGTACGCCATCATCGGGCACTCCGAAAGACGCCAATATTTTGGGGAGACGGATGCGGACGTCAACAAAAAAATCAAGGCGGCCTTGAAATTCAGCCTCTTCCCCATTGTCTGTATCGGCGAATCTCTCGAGGAAAGAGAGCGGGGTGAGACTATGACCAAGGTCTCCGGGCAGATCGATGGAGGTTTGGACGAAATCTATGCCGATGCCTTCCGCCATACCATCATCGCCTATGAGCCTATCTGGGCGATCGGAACCGGAAAAACCGCTACGCCCGCTCAGGCCGAGGAAGTCCAGGCTTTTATCAGAGATAAACTGGCCCAAAAATATGGAAATGACCTTGCCGACTGTGCTATAATCCTCTACGGAGGCTCGGTCAAGCCGGCGAATTCGTATGCTCTTTTGAGCGAGAAGAATATCGACGGCTTCCTCGTCGGAGGAGCTTCGCTGGAAGCTGAGTCGTTCATTCAGATTACAAAAGAGGCCATAAAGGCATATAAGGAAAAAACGTGAGCGCTATACTCCTCATTGTTCACATTATTATCTGTTTAATTCTTATTATTGCGGTGTTGCTTCAGTCAGGGAAAGCCGCTGACTTAGCTGGAGCTTTCGGAGGTGGGGGTAGCCAGACAGCTTTTGGACCCAGGGGAACAGCTTCTCTCCTTTCCAAAGTCACAACCGTCTGCGCCATACTCTTTATGGTCACATCAATGGGGCTTTGGATTATGTCCCTAAAGGGCCAAAAATCCGTTGTCAGAGGCGAGGAGCCGGCAAAGAAAGAAGTGCCGGCAGCGACGGACGTGAAAAAAGAGACGCAGCCGCCCGCAACCGAGAAGAAAGAGGATCAGCAACAACAGCAACAGCCAACGCAGACAGAGGCACCAAAAAAAGAAGCAACGCAAGACAAAAAGAATTAGTCAATATTACCGGGAATCCTTAACCTCCCGAGTGAATGCCGAAGTGGTGGAATTGGCAGACACGCTAGCTTGAGGGGCTAGTTCCTGGTACACGGGAGTAGGGGTTCGAGTCCCCTCTTCGGCATTTCCCCTCCCCTTCCGAGAGTCTTCTAAACTCTGCTTGCTACCCAGAGGGAAAAATCCGCTTCAGACATGGCCCCGCTCGTCCGGCCTCTCTCTTTCCCTTTTAAGATGACGACGAATGTCGGCACACCTTTAATTCCAAAAGTAGCGGCGACCTCAGGATTCCGGTCGGTATTCAGCCTGACCACCATAATTTCTCCCGCTCTTCTTTTGGCGAGACGTTCCACAATGGGGTGCATCATCATGCAGGGGCCGCACGTGGGCGAGTAAAAATCTACGAGAATGGGCAAGCTTGAGTTATAAAACAAATTGTAGCCTTTCTCAGGGGGAAGCTCAAGAACCATTCCCGGTATGGGCAGAGCTTTTTTACAGCGGCCGCAGACAACTGTCTTGCCCACGGCATCCATAGGGAAATTATTTGTAGCTCCACATTGGAAGCAGCTCACTTTGACTTTTTCACCCATGATGCCCCTTGGGGTCTCTTATTTATCTCTTTTGGGATAAGGCGGTATCGGAGGCAGTTTGACCTCTTTTGTCTTTAGCTCTTCTATAATGACTTCAATGGCCTTGTTGAGCTGTTCGTCTATTCCGGCATATTCCTTAGTCGGGTCATTATCCACATAAATATCGGGCTCGACGCCGATGCCCTCGATGATCCACCCCTTTCCCTCTTCGCTGTAAGGGGCAAATTCGGGCTTCATCAGACTGCCGCCATCCAGGAGCGGCAGCGAGCCGCGGATTCCTACCACGCCTCCCCAGGTTCGTTTGCCGATGAGCTTGCCGAGATTATATTTTTTGAACCGGTAGGGAAAGATGTCTCCATCCGAAGCGGAGAACTCGTTGATCAGGCAGACTTTGGGGCCGAGGAGAATGCCATCCGGGTCTGGGCGGGCCACAGTGTCTCGGGACATTTCCATCATGGCGATCTCGCGGCGTAGCCTTTCGATGATCATCGGCGAGACATTGCCGCCGCCGTTTCCGCGGACGTCAATGATGAGAGCTTTCTTTCTCAGCTGGGGATAATAGTGCTTCACAAATTCATTTAGGCCTGAGGGACCCATATCAGGGATGTGGATGTAGCCGACTTTGCCGCCTGTGGCTTTGTCCACTTTCTCGATATTCTCCTGAACCCAAGTGTAGTAGTAGAGGGAATTCTCGGTTTCGATCGGAATGACAACGACGTCGCGACTTCCCTTCTCTTCCGGCTTGGCGTTGACCTTGAGGGTGACCTGCTTTCCTGCCGTGTTGTAAAGCGCTTCATACATGTCGGTCATCTTGCTCGTGGGCATGCCGTTAATAGCGATGAGGTACTCTCCTTCTTTGACATTCACACCGATTTCTGTCAAAGGTGAGCGCAGGGACCTATCCCAGTTCTCGCCGCGCAGGATCTTTTTAATTTTGTAGAAGCCCGTCTGAGCGTCTCTTTCGAATTGAGCTCCAAGCATGCCGACCTTGACCTTCTTGGGTACAGGCATGTCTCCTCCGCCGACATAGGTGTGTCCGGCATTGAGCTCCCCTATCAGCTCGCCGATGATGTAAGTCAGGTCAGCGCGATGGTTCACGGCCTGGACCAAGGGTCTATAGCGGAGCCTCATCGCTTCCCAGTCCACTCCGTGCATGTTCGGGGCATAGAAAAAGCATTTCATCTGGCGCCAGCATTCCTCGAAAATCTGGTTCCACTCAGCCCTGAGGTCCAGTTTCATTTCCATCTGGGAAAGGTCTAATTTCTCCTCGATTTTGACCGGGGCTTTGGGAAGGTCGATGATAGCGTAGTCCCCTTCTTTGGAAACAATCATTTTTTTCTCGTCGGCCGATATCTCGAAGCCGTTGATGCTTCCCAGGTCAGTCTCTTTTTTCTCAGCCAGGTCATACAGCTTCAAGGAGGTCTGGCGGTCGCTGTCTCCCCTTTTGAGGTAATAAATATTATTGCCGGCAGAGGCGATTCCCAAATAATTGGAGACCTCGATAGGCAGGCCGACGATGCGAGACTTAAGCCCGTCAGGGTCAACTTTGACGCTGACTTCTTTCTTGACCTCTTTGGCTTCAGCGGGTTTGCTTTCTTCTCCCTTGGATGCTTCTTTTTTTTCTTTTGCCTCAGCTTTGGCGCCGGCCGCCGGCTTTTCAGTTTCTTTTCGGAGTTCCACTTCATCGCTCTTCGGCTCAAATGGAGATTTAGTGTCTGCGGCAAGAGTCAGAAGATAGATTCTGGACATCGAAAGATAGGCATGATTCCATTCTGTCCGGCTGTAAATCGGATTAAAATCCCTGTCGGAGATGAAAAAGAGATACTTGCCGTCAGAGCTGAAGCAAGGGCCGTAGGAGGTGTACCAGCCGTCGGTGACCTCATAGCTCTTTTTTGTTTCGAGCGAATAGAGATAAATCTTAGGCTGCATCTCCACTTCCGGCTTGGAATAGGCAATCCAGCGGCTGTCCGGAGACCAAGAGTATTGGTGGATTTCAGCGATTTCAGCTTTGGCAACCTCAACAACTTCTTTCTTCTCGATGTCAACATAATTTAGCCGCAGGAGCTTGTCACTCCAGAGGATTTTCTTGCCGTCGGGCGACCAGAAGATCTGGTATTTGTAGGTGTCGGCATTCTTGGTGATCTGTTGCGCTTCGCCCTGTCCGTCCTGGGGCATGATATAAATTTCATCTTCTCCAGAACGGTCGGAGATATAGGCAATCCATTTGCCGTCGGGCGACCATTTGGAATCCCTCTCATGAATGCCGGGTGAGCTGGTGAGATTACGCGTATTTCCGTATTTGGCAGGGACCGTGAAGATCTCGCCCCTCGCTCCAAATAGGGCGCGCTTGCCGTCAGGCGATATCTCATAATTTGTCACCCTGTCGCTGACTTTCGCCAGCTTGTCACGGCCGGAAACCATGTCGTCAGCGATCATGACGGGCACTTTTGCCGCCTGCTCGGAGGCGAGGTCAAAACGATAGATATAGCCGCCGTTTTCGAAGACGATGGCCTTGGGGCCGAGCGAGGGAAATTTGATGTCGTAATCGGTGAAGTTAGTGAGCTTTTTTGTTTCCTTGGTGGCTAGATCATGGGCAAAAAGATTCATCCTCTTGTTTTCGTCCCGGTCGGAAAGAAAGTAAATCTTATCGCCGCCCCACATCGGGATGATGTCCTGAGCCGGGTCATTGGTGATATTTTCGAGTTTCTTTGTCTCGAAGTCGAAAATCCAGATATCGTCAGTCATACCGCCGCGGTAGCGCTTCCAAGTGCGGAACTCCCGGAAAACGCGGTTGTAAGCTAATTTTTTGCCGTCGGGAGAAAAGGAGCAGAATCCGCCGCGCGGGAGGGGAAATTGCGTCGGAGTTCCCCCTGCAGAAGGAACCAGATAAAGCTGACCCAAAAAGTTATCCCACTCTCTCATGCGTGAACGGAAGACGATATTTTTGCCGTCGTTTGTCCAGCCCATGACGATATTGTTCGGGCCCATGCGGTCGGAGATATCATCGCGTCCAAGGGAAGGCGTGTATGTCATTCGCTTAGGAACGCCGCCGTCTGCTGGAATAAGATAGACCTCTCGATTGCCGTCGTACTCAGCGGTAAAAGCGATATTTTTGCCGTCAGGCGAGAAACGGGCGAAAGCTTCGTAGCCTTCATGAGAAGTAAGCTTGCGGGCTATGCCGCCGGAAGAAGCCACTGTGTAAAGGTCGCCGGCGTAGCTGAAAACGATCTGCTCGCCATAGATGGCCGGAAACCGGAGGACGCGCGCTTCCTGAGGCGCGTAAGAATTGAGGGAAAACAAAAAGAGAAGCAGAATAATGCCTGATCCTATTCTTATGATTGCTTTCATCTTGCCTCCTAAATGGGATATATATCACACCCGATTACAGGGACACAACCAATTTTGAGACACAATACTTAGTTCCCCTTTAGCAATTAATGTTTTGAATTAAGTATTGTGTTTGTGTCCCGGAATTTAGGTTTTTCGCGTATCCTGCAGGATGCTCTTTCTTTTCTTCTCGTCGAATCTTTCGATGGCATAGCGGAGCGTCGTCCTTGGGATATCCGGACCATGCTCGAGGAGATACTTTTCCAGCCGCCCTATATCTGCCTTTCCTGCCTCCCTTAGGAGCCACCCATTGGCCTTCTGGATAAGTTCATCGCAGTCGGCAAAAAGAGAGGCGGATATCTGATAAATGACGTCAAGATATTCGTTTTTCCGGGCAAGCTTAATAAAAGAAACAAGGCTGGCCCGTCTGACCCAACGGTTTGGCGAATTTGTCCAGGTTTTGATCTCTTTCATAAAATCCGGGTATTTCACGAGCAACGCGCCGACAGAATCCGGGCAAAGCACATCCACAGCCGCCCAACTGTCGAGGTAGTTTGAGGAAAGCCAATTTTTGATTTTCAGAAAGAGAGATTTGGGAAAATCTTTCTTGTATTTTTCCAGAATGAGGATACCGAGACCTTTGGCCTCATGGTAAGGGTTCGGTAGTAAGATATCACAAAGCTGTATAGCATCATCAACGCTCCACTCAGCCTTAACGCTTTGGTATATCTCCTTGGCCAGATCTCTAACTTGGATAGCCGTAAGGCCGTAACATTTAAAGGCTTCCTTGAAATATCTCTGAGCCCCTTCTGCCCTAACTGGGTCAGCCTTTTCCTTCAATAGTTGGATTCCGAGCTTGGCAATTTGCTCTGGTATGGTCTTTTTTGATCTCACTCGAGCCAGATGGTTAATAGGGAATCAGTAATCGAAGCTGATGAGGCCGACCTTGTTTTTCATCTGCTCACGGATCGCTTCTTTGGAGATTTTTTTCTCTTTTTCAGCTTTGATGGCTCTAAAAAGCTCATAAGTTGTCAATAGCCCATTCCCGTCTTTCGCTGCTTCGCCGATTTGAGTCTCGGTGAACGGGACTTCTCGCAGTTTGGCCTCAGTCTGGGAGAAATAGTTGCCGATCAATATCGCCTTCATCTTGGTGTTGTCGAATTCCTGCATCCGTCTCCCTTTGTATCTCTGAAGAAGCAGGCAATCCTCATCTGCAGCGCCGCCCTTTCCGCTCCTCACCGTCAGGAGGGTGAGATGGCTGCTCCGGATCAGTTGCTCAACGGATTTTTCATTCTCGTCCACAAGCCAAATGTCTTCTTCTTTAATCCGGATGACGCGCTTCCAGTACTCATCCACATCGACAACATTGAGCCAGTTCAGGTATTTGAGCGCCCGGATGACACTCTGCCGGAGTTCTACCCCCTCAGCAACCAAAAGTCTATTGAACGGCTCCTGGTCGTTGCTCTTGATCTCTTCAATTTTTTCTTCCAGCCGGAGCATGTTCTGACGGTGCCTCTCGTTTTCTTCCTCCATCTGTTTGTATATATCCAGGAGACCGGGAAAGATATATTCATAGGAATCGAGCCAGCCATATTCCTCTTCGTTAAAGAGATGAGGCGATATCTCCGGCAAGACCTGGCTTAAAATCAACTCAGCGACTTCGACATTCTTCTCACCAAACCAGGGAAGCAGAAGATAGAAGCCTTTGCCTTTTCGCAAGATGCCGGAAACAGGATAATTCTTGTAGCTCTCCGCCAGAATCTGCAACTCGCCGTCATACGGAGGATCCCACTCCCTTAAGTTGAGGCTTTTCCCCAACTTATCGTGCGTCTGAAAGAGTTCATAGGCATGGGAAATAAATGGCCTGAACTGACTGAAAATGAAGCTAAAGGGCTTGTCTTTAATCTCATAGATTTTGTCCGGCAGCTTGTTTTCCTCGAATTTTAGCTGCGGAATATCGCCGATGATATTAGTAAGGTGATACTCCTGGCTGTTTCCCACAAAACAGATAATGGCGCCGCCTTCGGCGACGATTTTTTCAAAATTCTCGGCGTCCCCGGCATGAAGTCCGGTCCCGTAATTAGTCAGGTTGGCCTGATAGAAGACAAGCCTGCAATCTTGAGGCGGAACAAGGCTTTCAATTTTGCCTGTTTTCCAGTTCGTCTCTTTTAATTCAACGTCAAATTTCTTATCCAGGAGATACCTGAAATCGCCCTCGTCAAAGTCTAATAAAAGTATTTTGGCCATGGTTTTTCCCCATTATTTAGTCGTAGTTTAACCCGGCATTACGGCATTTCATCTTGCTGAGATTATAAGGTCGAAATAGATATATCCAAAAAAAAATAATTAGTCAATATTTCCTAATATATTAGGCTTCTTATCCGGCCGAGCTCCTGGCTAGGAAAAAAAGATGGCGCGCCCGGAGGGATTTGAACCCCCGACCTTTGGATTCGAAGTCCACCGCTC
>CAZKEW010000057.1:0-12523 GCA_964551885.1 uncultured Eubacteriales bacterium | reverse complement strand
ATCGGGTTTGTTGGCGTCGGGGGGATGGGTTCGGCCCATGTGCGCAATTTCCTAAAAATCGAGGGTATCGAGGTCAAGGCCGTCTGCGACATCGTCGAAGAAAAAGTCGCCCGCATCCAGCAGTGGGTTGTCGAAGCCGGGCAGCCGAAACCCGAGGGTTATTCCCGCGGGGAATGGGATTTCCGGCGCCTCTGCGACCGGAATGACTTGGACCTCGTCTTCACCGCAACACCTTGGGAATGGCATGTGCCGGTCTGCCTGGCCGCGATGAAAGCGGGAAAGCACGCCGCCACCGAAGTTCCCGCCGCCTACACACTCGATGACTGTTGGGCGCTTGTGGAAACCGCCGCTAGAATGCGGCGTCACTGTATCATGATGGAAAATTGCTGCTACGACCGTCCGGAGATGCTCTCCCTGAACCTCGTGAAAAAGGGGCTTCTGGGAGAGATTTTCCACGCCGAGGCCGGCTATCTCCATGACCTAAGGGGAGTCAAGTTCAGCGGCGTTGGAGAGTCGCTCTGGCGGCCGCAGCATTCCGTTCGGCGCAACGGAAACCTCTATCCCACGCACGGGTTAGGACCGGTGAGTCAATGCCTGGACATTAACCGCGGCGACCGCTTCGATTACATCGTCTCGATGAGCAGCAAGTCCATGGGACTGAACCTCTACTGCGTCGAAAAATTCGGACCCGATAGTCTGCAGGCCCGCCAGAAATACGCCTTAGGTGACGTGAATGTTTCGCTGATTCATACGGTCAAGGGCAAAGTTATCACGCTCTACCACGACACCTCTTCGCCGCGGCCTTACAGCCGCATCCACATCGTCCAGGGGACGCAGGGAATCTTCGAGAAATACCCGGACAGGGTGTATATCGAAGGCCGCAGCCCGAACGATGATTGGGAAACGCTCGATAACTACTACAAAGAATATGACCACCCGGTCTGGAAGCAGCTCGAAGAGAGGTCCAAAGGCGCCGGCCACGGCGGCATGGATTTTATCGAGGACTTCCGGCTCATCGAAGCCCTCCGTAACGGGCAGCCCCTGGATATGGACGTCTATGATGGAGTTTCCTGGAGCGTCGTCACGCCGCTGAGCGAGAAGTCTGTGGCCAACCGGAGCAAGCCAATCGATTTCCCCGACTTCACGCGCGGCCAGTGGAAGATTCCGCGAACCCTTCACGTCATGGAAGTAGAGGGTTGACCGCCGTCTTCACACAAAATCAAATAGAGAGTCCCCCCCAAAAAAATATCTCCAAAATTAATATCAGCCGAGCTTGGCGCGGATCATCGTGAAGGAATGGGCCGGGAATTGATACGCAATACGGCTTCCTGATATAGGGATCTCTTTTCGTCCGACTTTAACCTTTTGCTCCTGAAGGCTGTTCTCTGCTTTGATGTCGGGACCGTTGACTTCTTCTACGATTGCTTTCCCGGAAAACTCGCCATCCTGGCTGATGATCTCCGCTTCCAGGTTTTTTTCGCGGTGTCGGTTGACGACATTGAGGACGAGCTCTTTCTTTTCCGGGTCATAGGAAGCGGAGACATCAAGATAAGGAATGCCTTTGTATTCTTTCGCATCATAGGTCTCGCCGTCGACAAAGACATCGAGGGACTGGCCAAGGCAGTTTCTGGCAAAAAGAGCGAGGGGATGATAAATGGTCTGAAGCCAGGCTCCTTTCTCATCTGCCCGGATGGGAGCGATGACATTGACGAGCTGGGCCATGTTGGCGATCTTGACGATGTGCGCATTCCTGACAAAGCAATTGAGGAAGAGAGAGACGACCAAGGCATCTTCCAGATTATAGGTTTCCTCGAGATTCTCTTTAACGCCGGCCCGGTACCAGACATTCCATTCGTCAAAAGCGATAAAGATTGGCTCCCTGCGTCTCGATTTGAGCTGCGTTTCACGGATCAGCCCTGCTGTGACCTTGATGCGAGTGTCCACGTCTGTCGTCCGGGCCAGATAAGTGTAATAGTCTTTATCCCAGTTCCCCAGGTAGGTGTGAAGGGCGATATAATCAGCGTAATCTTTAAGCGAATAGAGCACCGTGCGGTTCCAGTTGATCCAGTCTGCGCCGAAATGGCTTGAACCGCAGGCCACAAGCTTAATCTTCGGGTCAACCCACTTCATGAGCTTCGCGGCCTCGAGGGCGAATTTACCGTAATCCTCGGCGTTGCGGTGACCCATCTGCCAGTCCCCGTCCATCTCGTTCCCGAGAGCCCAATAGGTCACTTTGTGAGGCTCCGGCGACCCGTTTTTTCTCCGCAGGTCGGCATAATAAGTTCCTGAATCCCGGTTGCAGTATTCCACCCAATACTTCGTCTCGTCCCATGTCCCTGTGCCAAGGTTGACGCAAATATAAGGCTCGGCGCCGATCTTCCGGCAAAAGCGGATATACTCATCCGTTCCCACTAAATTTGACTCCTCCGTCCCCCAGGCTAACTCCATTCTTCGGGGTCTTGTCTCCCGAGGTCCGATTCCATCCTCCCAATGGTAGCCGGAAGCGAAATTTCCTCCGGGCCAGCGGAGGATGGTCACGTTGAGGCTGCGGCCTGCCTCGATGACATCTTTGCGGAAGCCCTCCTCATCAGCCTGAGATGAGGCTGGATCATAAATACCTCCGTAGATGCAGCGTCCGAGGTGCTCGATGAAATTGCCGTAGATTTTCGGGTCGATCTCGCCGATCCTTCTCTCGCGGTCAATCTTGATCCTCGAGATCTTCTGAGCTTTGGCCTGAGCGCTCCCATCCAAAGCCGCGCTGGCGCTGACAAAGGTCAAAAGAATTGAGACCAAACAGACGAGAAAGAAACGAAATAAACCCTGAGAAACCCCTTTTTTGTCCATCCCGATTTTTCTCCTTTTAGCGAATTTACAGCACTCGATTATATAAAATTTCTATCATCTCGACTCCCTGCGGTCACCGGAGCACGATTTTCCGGCCGTTCCATTCGATGATCTCCATCTTCATATCATAGACGCTCTCGAGCAGCGGCTCCTGGAAAACTTCTTCCGGCTTTCCCGAAGCCACCACTTCTCCCCTTTTCATGAAGACCATAAAATTGGAATAGCGAACGGCCATCTCCAGGCTGTGGAGAGTAACGAGAATCGTTTTTTGCTTTTCCAAGGCCAATTTGCGGATTAATTCCAGAATCTCCTTCTCGTGCTTGGGGTCAAGAAAAGTTATCGGCTCATCCAGGAGAAGGATATCCGATTTCTGCGCCAGCGCCCTGGCTATGAGCACGAGCCTCCGCTCGCCGCTGCTGAGCTCAGAATAGTAACGGTCGGCGAAGTTGCTCAGGCCGACAAATTCGATGGCTTCCTCAGCGGCTTTGGCATCCTCTTTAGAGGGAAGGGAAAACGGAGAAACGTAGGCGACCCGGCCCATGAGGACGAAATCCCGGACAAGGTAATTAAAAGCTGAGTCGTGTTCTTGGGGGACATAGCTGATGAGCTTCGCCCTCTCCCGGCTCTTCAGTAAGGCGATATCCTTGCCCTCGATAAAAAGAGATTTTTTCCCGATGGGGAGCACTGCCGCGATGCATTTCAAAAGCGTGGTCTTCCCGGCGCCGTTCGGCCCGACAATCGAAGTGATTTTAGCGGCCTCAAAACTGAGCGCGTCCACTTTAAGGACGAAATTCTTGTAGGAAAAAGTCAGGTTGTTGATCCTCACGCTCATAGCCAGACCTTCTTGGTTTTTTTCAAGAGAAAGATGAACAGGGGAATTCCGATGATGCTGGTGAAAATTCCTATAGGGATTTCTAAAGGCGAGATCCCCCGCGTAATGTCATCGGCAACCAGCAAAAAGCTCGCTCCTGCGGCCGCAGAAAGAGGAATGACGCGGCGGTTATCAGCCCCCACCATCAACCTGACGAGATGAGGGACGATCAGGCCGACCCAGCCGATGATGCCGACAACGGCGGTGGCCGCAGACGTGATGAGAGTCGTGGCCGCAATGACGAGCATCTTTTCCCGGCGCACGTTGACACCAAGAGCTCTGGCATCCTCATCGCTCATGGAGAGGACGTTCATGCGCCAACGGAGCAGGATAAGGACAACGAGCCCCGCAACAATAAGGGGCATAGAGATGGCGAGGTCTTTCCACGCTCCCAGGGATAAGCTTCCCATCAGCCAGAAGAAGAGAGCCTGAAGGGCATACGGGCTGGCAAAAAACACCACCAGAGAAAGAAGAGCTGAGAAAAAGGCAGAGATGATCACTCCGGTCAGGAGAAGCGAGATGAAGTGGGATTCGGCGCTGCCGGCGATGACGAGAACAGCTACGACTGCGCCTACAGCAAAAAGGAAGGCCACAATTTGAGGGGGGAAGGACCTTCCTAAGAAGACAACAGAGAGAGCTGCCCCGAAAGCCGAGCCAGAAGAAATGCCGAGGATGTATTCGTTGACCAGCGGGTTTTTAAAGAGGGCTTGAAGCGATGCTCCGGATACGGAAAAGGCAGCGCCCACCGCAACGGCAAGAAGAAGCCGAGGAAGCCTTATCCGGATGAGGATATCTCTATAAGCCGAGGGAACATCAGGATAGGAAGAGGGAGAAAAAGCAGAGAGCAATGTCTTGATCAAACCTCGAGGTGAAATGGCATAGGTGCCGATACTGAGGGAAAAAATGAAAAGAAGAAGCGGAAGGAGCAAGAAAAAGATGAAAATGAGGTTCGCTTTTTTATTTTCTTGTCCACTCATGGAGATTCAGAACCTTCGAAAGGGTCGTAAAGGCATCATCTACCCTGTAAAACTTTTTAAAAATGGCGTTGCCTTCTTTCTCCAGGTCGAGCTGGAAAAATTTCTCAGGATAAAAAAGCTTGGCCAGATAGAGAGTCTCGACCAAAACCTCAGCGGGGTCCCACCAGTACCAGAACCCAAAAGTGTAATAAACCTGCTTGTTCTTCACCGCTTTCACGGAAGAAAGCCGGCTATCCTCAAGAACCTGTTTGACTGTCACCATCCTCTGTTCAGGAAGAAAATTTCCGTGGATGAGGATGATATCAGGGTCCCATTTGATGATTTGCTCTAAAGTGACGACCGTCCCGACAGTCCCGAGGTAGGAAGACAAAAGCTTCTCCGCCAAGTTTATGCCTCCGGCGGCGTTGACAGGCTCATAGAAGACGGGAGTCCGGGTTAATGAAGACCAGAAAGCAAGATATACTCTGGGTCGTTTCTCCGGAGGAACAGAGGCGACAGACTCAGAGACGGCCTTGATTTTCTCCCTGAAGTATACAGCAAGCTCTTGAGCCCTCTCTTTTAGACCGGTCACAACGCCGACAAGTTCAATTTCCTCTAAGAGTTTTTCAAAGCTGCCCAGGGAAGAGAGGGCGATGACGGGGATGCCAAGGTTTCGCTGGATTGAATCAGGGACCTGAAACTCCGAGGGCGAGGCAAAAATGACATCAGGTTCCAATCGGACGACCAATTCTTTATTTACGCTGTCATCCGGCTTGGAAACAAGGGGAAGACGGGTCTCTTGGGGGAAGATGATTTTGACCAAGTGATCATCATGACGGATGAAATAATCGATCCCGACCAAACGCTCCCCTGCTCCCAAAGCGACGATGATCCGCGTGATTTCGGGCTGCAAAGAGAGGATTCTTTCTGCTTTCGGGGGAATTGCGACTGTCCGGCCGAGACTGTCTTTGATCGTCAATTTTTGATCTTGGGAGGCGACTGAGGCGAAGGCCCTCGAAACACCAGCCAGGCAAAGAAAAAGTGAAAGTATCCACCGGATTCCATATCGAGTCTTCATTTTTTCCAAAAGCAACGCTCTATTATAGGCAATTTTCGGGAAAACAGAAAGCGAAAAGGGCTTATCCAGAATGGTCTTGCTCCCATTCAGGTTTTTAACGCCGTTCCCTCACCGCACTTCTCGGCGGCTGCGTAACTCGCTGCGCTCAGACATACTCGCCGCCCGGCTGCGCCGGGTCCCCTCGAAGAGCGGCTCGGGAAGGCTAAACCTTCAATGGTCGCTTCGACCATCCTGGATAAGCCTTGCTCTTAGAGGAAGCGGAAGGTACCGAAGAATTCCGGACGATGAAAATCAGGCTCAGCGCAGAGGACGGGACTCCAGGCTCCGAAATGAGGGATGTCGGTCTCATCACCGCATTTGTAGCAATTTCCCTTGGCGAGACGTCCGGGCGCAATCCTGGCTCCGTAGCATTTCTCAAATACCGCGAGAGGCAGTTTATATGTCAGCGTCCAAAACTCGGCGCCGTGATATCCATCCCGAAACTCTCTCACCGAGGAAGCGACCTCAAAACCTTTCAAATCTTCTTGAGAAATAGGCGTGCGGTTTTGCCGGTCGGGGCCAAAAGCAATGAGCCTGGTGCCGATGGCATTTGTCTCGATGTTGAT
The DNA here is from genome assembly GCA_964551885.1 of uncultured Eubacteriales bacterium. GTDB lineage: Bacteria > Acidobacteriota > Aminicenantia > Aminicenantales > UBA8522 > CAZKEW01. The sequence continues at coordinate 6,169 of CAZKEW010000057.1, read as the reverse complement.
ATAGCCGATTTGCTTTTCGGGGAAAGGGTCGATGAAAAATTCGACGCAACTGTCTTTATAGACGGGGTCCTGGAATTCGGTGAACTGAACCCTGATTTTTGGCTCGAAGACTTTAAAAAAGACGTAGAGGTTCCGCGCGCTGTAGCAGAGCCTGGCCTCCACGCGCGGCGCGTAGCCGTTATTAAGCCAGAGGTAATGGTCAATGGTCAATGCCGGAATCCCCTCCCAGAATGGAGATTCGCAAGCAACAGAGAAATCCTTCTCTATCCTTTTAATCTGATATTCTGCCAGCATAGAAAATACTTCCTTCGTTTCCTCCCCGGGTTTTTTCCCTTACGTTTTCTTTTCTTTTCTCAAGAATTCCGGAAGGGCAAAGGCAGCCCGATGGATATCCAAGTTGTAGTATTTAAGCCCTGCCGGAGGCTCTTTTTTGGGCCTTTTCAAAGGATTGATCTTCTCCGAGAGAAAGACATAACACCACAAGCCTCCGGGATAAGTTGGCACCGGCCCCAGGTAGAAGGAGGCGAATTTGAAAAGCCGTCTCAAAAAAGCAATTTTCTTGCGGAGATGGCCGAGATAATAGAGAGGCGAGCCGGCTTGAGCGGCCACAATGCCCCCGGGGTTCAAGCATCCCTTAAGACGGACATAAAACTCCCGCTGGTGAAGAACTGCTGATGGCCCGACAGGATCCGAGGAATCCACAACGATGACATCAAACTTCCGGGCAGATTTCCGGATGTGCTTGTTCCCGTCGGCGATCTCGAGCTGGACACGGCGGTCATGGAGAGCCGAAGAAAGCCCGGGGAAAAATTTCTTACAGGCCTCGACGACCCGGTCATCAATCTCCACAAGCACTGCCCTATTCACGGGATAGCGCAGTACTTCCCTGAGCGCTCCCCCGTCGCCGCCGCCAATGACCAGAACCTCTTGCGGTTTCGGATGAGAGAGCATGGCCGGATGAACGAGCATCTCATGGTAGAAAAATTCGTCTTTTGTCGTCGTCTGGACCAATCCATCGAGGAACAGCACGCGGCCGAAAAAATCCGTGTCAAAAATCTCAATCTTTTGATATGGCGATTTTTCCGCGAGAAGGCGTCGCTTCGCCTTGAAAAAAATGCCGTTTTCCGGAGTGTGGTATTCCCGGATATCAATACTCTTCATTTTTCGGAACCTCTTTTTTTCGCTGGACACGGCGGGAATTATATCGACCCCCTTCCTCCCTTGTCAATTCATTCACCAAAAGCCAAAATTGTATTGACAAAAACAGGGCCGCAAAGCTATAGTTTAGGTTCTAAATAAGGAGGTTTGTATGTACGGTAAATTACAGGAAAATCTGCAAAAAGAAATTCAATCCATCCGCGACGCAGGCCTTTACAAAGAAGAAAGAATCATCATGACTCCGCAAGGCGCCGAAATCGGAGTCAAGGGCCGGACAGTCCTGAACTTCTGCGCCAACAACTACTTAGGTCTGTCCAGCCATCCCAAGGTCATCGAAGCCGCCCACAAGGGTCTCGACAAGTGGGGATACGGCATGAGTTCAGTTCGTTTTATCTGCGGAACTCAAGAAATCCACAAAGTCCTCGAAGATAAGATCAGCAAATTTCTTGGGACTGAAGACACCATCCTGTATGCGGCCTGCTTTGACGCTAACGGCGGCGTTTTCGAACCGCTCCTCGCAGCCGACGATGCGATCATCACCGACCAGCTTAACCACGCCTCGATCATCGACGGCATCCGCCTCTGCAAGGCCGAACGCTTTATCTACAAACACGGCGACATGGCCGACCTGGAAGAAAAACTCAATCAGACTCAAGGAAAGAGGTATCGTATGATTGCCACTGACGGCGCATTTTCGATGGACGGCGATATCGCCAAGCTTCATGAAATCGTGCCCCTGGCTGAAAAGTATGACGCTCTGGTCATGATCGACGAAGCCCATGCCACGGGGTTTATCGGTAAAACAGGACGAGGGACGCCGGAATACAGGGGCGTTACGGGCAAAATTGACCTCATTACCGGAACCTTGGGTAAGGCTTTGGGCGGCTCTTCCGGCGGATTCGCTTCAGGAAGAAAAGAGATGATCGGGCTTTACAGGCAGCGCTCAAGGCCCTATCTCTTCAGCAACACTGTTTCCCCTGTTGTCATCGCCACGTCCATCGCCATCTTTGACCTTCTCACCGAAACAACCGATCTCAGGGACAAGCTGGAGTGGAACACCAAATACTTCCGCGCCAACATGAGCAAGGCCGGGTTCGAGATCCCGCCGAGCGATCACCCGATCTGCCCGATCATGCTCGGCAAGTTCGAAAACGATGCCCAGCTATCTCAGGATATGGCCCGCGACCTGCTGACTGAAGGAATCTATGTTATCGGTTTCTACTACCCTGTTGTTGCCAAAGGACAGGCGAGAATTCGCGTTCAGCTTTCTGCAGCCCACAACAAAGAACACTTGGACAAAGCTATTGAGGCTTTCTCCAAGGTCGGGAAGAAATACGGCGTCATTCATTAAGGACATAACGCTTAAGACACGAGCTCACCACAGCTAAACAGAAAATGCGGAGTGAAGGGGTGCTCCCTCTTCAATTCAATCGATTTTGGCTACTTTAATATCCTTGTAATACTTTTTCAATATGTCCTTGTAGCCCGCCCCGGCCTGAGCCATCCGAAAAGCTCCCACCTGGCACAGCCCCACGCCGTGGCCCCATCCTTTTCCCGTGAAAACGAAATAGGTGACCTGTTCTCCATCGCCATATTCTTTATCTAAGGTGAAAAGAATATCCCTCAGCCCCAAGACCCAGCGGATTTTCAAGCCTTTGACAACAGCCTGGCCCTCTGTCCCGGTAATCAGGAGCTCTGTGACTCGGTGCGATTTCCCTCTTTCCTGGACCGCAATATCCACAAGCCGGCCGATGGGATAATAATCATTGATCTTTTTTTCAAGCTCTTCGCAAGACTGTCTGACCTGCCAGCGATGGAAAGCAGAGCTGCGGTCAAGGACATTGGTATTTACAGGAAAGAACGCCTCGAGCAGGCTGACTTGGCCCCGATTTTCGACCCATCTCACCTCTTCGCCTCCGAGGAGTGTGAGCCGTGAGGCCGGGAAGCTCTCGCCGTCTTGATTCCTGAAGAGAAAGACATCCGGAGAAAGGCTGAGGATCCTGCTCTGGCCGTCCTCTTCCATTTCCAGCTCGTTTTTAGTCAAGCTGCGAAAGACCCCCCTGTGGCTGGGGTCAAAGTAGCTGCGCATGGTTTTAAACAAAATGAAGGCAAGCTCAGCCCGAGTGACCAGCCTGGCTTCGTTTGCCATCTGCGGATATGGGAAAAATATGCCGCTATGGATGAGATAGGCAAGATTGTCCCGGACATCCTCCCTGAGCGGGGGGAAATTCTTGAGGACAAAGTCCACTTCGCTTTTGAGCATAAGATTCTTGACTCTATCCCCCCACTGAAAAGCCCTGATGAAAAGGGAGGCGAGGTTTGGAAAGTTCATAACGGTTTTCTCTGGGGCAAAACTGTCATTTCTTTTTCCCAAGTAAACCAAGGCCCTTCTGATCTCCTCGACGGTTTCTTCAAACGTGGCTGGCTCTCTGTAGTAAGAAGGATCGGTTTCAGGCGCAATCACATTTAAGCTGACAAGAAAAGCCACTTCGCGTTCTATATTTCTGCCATTCATCCATATAGGAAGGAGCTTTTGGCGCTCCAGCACCCACTCTTTCTGCTTCTCGTAAGTGCACTCGGTGCTCTTTAGATAAGGCTGGGCTTTTCCCCCGAAGACGTTTTCAATATCTTCTGTCATTCCGCCGCAGGTACTTGTATAGAGGGCATTGATGAGCTTCCCCTTATAAGATGCCACCTCTGCTCTTGTTTCCTCGACAGCTTGGCTGCTGAGCGGATGCTCCGCGCTCAGGCCGCCATAAACTTGGCACGCGGGTGTATCGCAGAGGTCGAACCCCAAATCTTCATTTCTACCCAGGTTTTTGATGGCATATGTCCTGGCGGCCACGGCTTGCGCCTTGAGGGCTTCGTAAGCATTGAATATATCGGGAGAAAGCTCGCGGGGGACAACACCCTTGAGATAATTTTCCAGGTTCAAGACATTGACCAGAACCAGACCTTTGCGGCTGGCTTTCAGGACAAAAATGCCTCTGTACGAATTCCCATCATAAGAAAGATAACTTTCCGGGTTGGAGGGCACGAAATAAATGACCGTGTCCTTGTTCAGAGTCTTGAGCTCATCGTTGACAAGAACCCAGAGAGGATGAGATTCCTCTTCCGTGACTTCCTCTCGCAGAATCCAGGCTTCTTTTATGCCGGCCTGGTTCAACTTTTTGATGAACCCTAAGGCCTCACCCCGGGTCAAAAAGTCGCCCACCCGGACCTGGTATGATTCATCCGACTTGCTCTCCCGGACCGCCGCGACATAGACTTTTTGATCGACTTTTGACCTTAGCTCGAGGGCCAATCGCTCCGCTTCCTCCTTCTTCTCTGTCTCGGCAACCTGAAGGGCAAATTTCTCCGTGAGCGGCTCTTTTCGTCCTTTGACGCGGATTTCGTCCACATCATCCGCCAATAGCCTGTAGCTTGAGCCAACTTCGTAGATTTTCATCCCCGAGGAGGCGCGAATAGCGGCTTCCTCGAGGTTGACGCCGAGGCCTACCCGGATGACAGGATTCTTGATGAGAAACCCGTAGAAAAAGGAGTTTTCCTGGCCGAATTCAATGGGTTTTCCGGCCAAAAAGAAAAGAACGAGGAAGGCGCCAAAAAAATATTTGCTGTGCCGGGGCTGTGGTTTTTGCATGAGCTGACAGATACCGAGGGAGATTATAAAAGAAGAGAATTGTCCTTGTCAAGCAAATTATTCAAGCTGTGCTACCTTAATTGATAATTTATACAAGATGTTGTACTTTCTTTTGTCTATCTTATTGATTACTATAGCGGAAAACCAGGTGATTGTCAAGGCAAACGGGCTATTTTGGAGCATCTCTATTTCCGTGATTGTTTTTTTGGCTTGGTCAAGGGATTCGCTTCCTTCACCAAGCTCTCGAGTGACATCGCAGGGCTCCATGATCATCACGGAAACGGAGATGCTTCCGGCTATTTCCCGGCGGCTTCTCTATAAACAAGCTGGGAGAGCCGAGTAATCAGTTTTTCCCCCTCTTCGCTGGTCTTTAGCCCCTTGGTCAGCACGGCAAGGACATAAGGCTTGCGGCCGGGCGGAAAGACGATGGCGGCATCATGTTCCATTCCTGTGATCGATCCTGTTTTGTTGCCAACAGCCATGTTCTCGGGGACTCCCGCCGGAATCCCGTTGCGGAATTTTTGCCTGGTTAATACTTGGATCATTTCCTGGCAGGCGGGCTCAGAGACCGCCTTGCCCTCGGCGATCGCCTCCATGACCAGCATCAGGTCATAAGCGTCGGTCTGGTTATTGAGGCCTTTCTCGTAAGCTAGAGAATCCTCCACTCCGCGCAGCACCTGCATCCGGCGGATTCCCAATTCCTGAAGAGTGGCCATGACATTCTTGGCCTGGACGAGATTGACGAGAATATTTGTGGCGAGGTTGCTGCTGACCGTGATCATCCGTTCTACTAACTCGCGGATCGACATCTCCTGACCGATGAGGGCATAGATCTCTTTGTCCGAATCATCCTCTTGCTTGAGAGAAAAAGGGCTTCCATCCACAAGGCTGTGGAATTCATTCCTGAGAGGAAGCCGGTCATCGAGCCGGAACTTCCCTTTTTCGGCCTGCTTGAAGACTTCGATCATGACAGGCACTTTCATCGTGCTCGCCGCGTGCATCATCTCTTTATCCTTGATGAAAACCGTCTCCCCTGTTTCTAAATCTTTAAAAGCCAGGCTGACCTCCGCGCCTGAGGTCTTGATTTCGGACTCGAGCGCTCTCTTCAGGCTTTCTTGATCCGCGCCAAAGGAAGCCCTGCTGGGGACCACTAAGCTCCAGACAATAAGAAAAAAGCCAAGAAAACAGCATTTTCTTTTCATGGCTCCTCTATATCCAGCTAATAGCTAAGGCGATGGATGAGTGGCAAGAAGTCCGTATGAGCGAAGGGCGGGCACGATTCTACTCTATTACAAAAATAAAGACAAGGCGAGAGGTTGGGGGTGAGAATGCCCCTATGAGGACTGAGCGGGCAGGGTTTCTCTCCGAAGG
>CAZKEW010000056.1:0-12535 GCA_964551885.1 uncultured Eubacteriales bacterium | reverse complement strand
GAGTGTTAACGGGGATTAACTGAAGGCACTAAACCGGCTACGCTCTGTTAAAGGCGGCATTTTTATTTTTTGTCCAGGTGATGAAAACGGTAAAAAAGAAGGGACTCCTCACTCGCATTGGCGAATAAAAAGCATCAAGGGAAGATCGTCTGGATATAATTCTCGAGCTTCTGGAGGTGGGTTTCTGTTTCTTTCTGGATTTTGTTTTGGATCACTTGGTAGTCTTTGTTTTCGCTTCTGATTGTGCTGTAAAAGCGGTGCTCGACAAGAGTCTTCTCAAAGTCACGAGCGATGAAGAAAGCGTTTCTTCTGCTGAGTTCCCCCCTCTGGAGGCGGTCGATGTTTCCCTCAATTCCTTTGCGGTAGGTGGCCAGGGTGAAGAGGTTGACCTCTCCGACCTCAAAAGGCGCTCCATTTTTGAGAAGCGTGTTCTTCAGCTCGGTCACCATGGCCGCGTGATTCTCTTCGTCCTTGGACAGGTCCTGCCAGAAGACCCGGTCGTGAGGAAAAGAAATAGAAAATCGCCGGTAAAGCTCGGCGACCACAAGCTCGATCTCGCGAAGGACATCGAGGATTTGACCGGCTTTGGAAAACAAATCATTCATCCCGGCAGTCCTTGTTTTCGGGCATAGAGATGGGTTTTCACTTCAAGTCACTTGATATAGCTTTTCGCGCGCGCCGTCAATAATCGCTGACGATGATTCCCGGGGTGAATTTTGGGGGCCGCTCTAACCCCTTGGGATTACCCCCTGTTCTTCCATTTTTAAAAAGATTATTGTCCAGAAAACCTGAAGAGATTATAATGATTGCCTTTTAGAGGCAGTTGAGATTTAAAGGAGGGAGGAAGAGGCGGATGAATAAAATAGATGCCCTGGAAAAAATTGCTACAAGACTGCGCATTCATTCTCTAAAGATGACCACTGCGGCCGGCTCGGGGCATCCGACCACCTGCCTGTCCATGGCAGAGCTGGTAGCATGCCTTTTTTTCAGCGAGATGAGGTACAACGTCCTGGATCCCAATGACTGGGGGAACGATGAGATCGTCTTTTCCAAGGGCCATGCAGCTCCTATTCTTTGGGCTGCGTATGCCGAGGCCGGAATCATCCCCTTCGGCGAATTGATGGACCTGCGCAAAGTGACCTCTAACCTCGAAGGCCATCCCACGCCGCGGATGCCGTGGGTGAAGGCGGCCACAGGCTCTTTAGGACAGGGTTTATCGGTGGGTGTAGGCATCGCCCTCGCGCAGAAGCTCGGGAAGTCGCCGGGCCGGACTTTCGTCCTGATGGGCGACGGCGAGTGCGCCGAAGGATCTGTCTGGGAAGCAGCGAACGCTGCCGTCCATCTCGGGCTCAAAAATCTTACGGTCATCGTGGATATCAACAGGTTAGGCCAGTCAGAAGCGACCATGCACGGGCATGACCTCAGGGCCTATGAACGCAAGTTCAAGGCTTTCGGGTGGGATGTCCATAAAGTGGACGGCAATAATGTCAAGAGCATCCTCGAAGGCTTTGAAAAAATCAGGAAGGCGAAGGGACCTACGGTTGTGCTCGCCAAGACGATCAAGGGCAAAGGTGTATCCTTTGTTGAGGATGAGAACGGCTGGCACGGCAAGCCATTGAAAGAAGATGAGCTCCGCCGGGCGCTCGAAGAGATAGGGCCCATGCCTGAGCTAGATTCCCGAAAATATGTCCGCAGACCCCGGAAGGCACAACAGCCGCGGTGGAAGAGGATGCTCCATTTTGAAAAATCACAATACACCGAGAAGACAGCAACCAGACTGGCCTACGGAATCGCCCTCCAGAAGCTCGGTCGAGTCAATGAATGGGTCGTGGCCCTTGACGGGGATGTCAAGAACTCCACCTATGCGGAGAAATTCTTCGAGGCCTTTCCTGAGAGGTCTTTCCAGGATTATATCGCCGAACAAAACATGGTGGGCATGGGCATTGGACTTGCCGCTAAAGGATACATCCCTTTTATCGCTACATTTGCCGCTTTTCTCAGCCGGGCCCACGACCAGATTCGGATGTCGGCTTATTCCTTCTCCAATATCAAGTTCTGCGGCTCCCATGTGGGCGTGAGCATCGGAGAAGACGGGCCATCGCAGATGGGACTCGAGGACATGGCCATCTTCAAGCCCATTCCTAACTGCGTTGTCCTTTATCCTTGCGATGCGTTCTCGACGGAAGGATGCGTGGAGTCCATGGTTCAGCATGAAGGCCTCGCTTATCTCCGGACCACGCGGCCGGCGACGCCGCTCCTCTATTCTCGGGACGAGAGCTTTCCCATCGGCGGGACTAAAATTTTGCGCAAGAATGAGAAAGATGCGACGACCATCATTGCCGCTGGGATAACTGTATTCGAGGCCCTCAAGGCCCAGGAAGAGTTGAAGAGAGAGAATATCAGTGTCCGGGTGATCGATGCCTATTCTGTTCAGCCTTTGGACCGGGAGACGATTGTGCGGGAGGTTGCTGCGACCGGAGGGAGAGCCGTTGTCGTCGAAGATCATTTCCCCAGCGGCGGTTTGGGCGAGGCTGTTGCCCTAACTTTGGCCGGGAGCGCCAAGATTGTGCATCTCTGCATCAAGGACCTCCCTCGGTCGGGAACGCCTGCTGAGCTTATGGAGAAGTATGGAATAAGTGCCTCCCACATCATCCGGGCGGTCAAAGAGTTGACTTTAACCTAAAAGCAGCATTTTATTTTCCGTGATTATCTTGATTTTTATGAGATGGGTTCTGTCACGGCGCGTTCTCGTCTGCGAGGAGGATAGATTCCTCGCAGAGCTCGGAATAGGCTCTGCAATCTCATGAAGTCATCGCGAGCCTCCGAAATAAATAGTCTTTATTTTTTTCTGCTTCTGTTATTTCTCTTCCTTTTCTGGACTGTAAGCTCTTCGATTGCCCAGCAAATGTCGGCGCCCAGCGATTTGGACTCTGGCCTTGTGACTGTAGTCTATGACGGCGACACGGTCAGAGTCCAGTTTTCCGACGGCTCTTCGCGGCGAGTCAGGTTCATCGGTGTGGATACACCAGAGCTCAATGATTCGAGGGAGAACATAGCTCTCTGGGCTCATCTGGCTAAGAGATTCTCTTTTTATTACCTTTACCGCAAAAAAATTCATTTGACTTATGACCAGACCCGGCTGGATCAACATGGGAGAACCCTGGCATATGTCTGGATTGACAAGGAATGGCTGTTCAATGAATTCATCATCCGGGAAGGGTTTGCCTTTGCTTTTCTCGCCTTTCCTTTCCAGAGCGACCTCCAAAAGCGTTTCAAGGAGGCGCAGCAAGAGGCGCGTCAACGGAGAAAAGGCTTTTGGAAGGAAGGAGAGCCGGAAGTGATCGCTTCAGACGCAGTGCGGTCCCATCTTGGAAAATGTATTTCTGTCAAGTTCGTTTGTTCTCAAGTTTCCCAGAAGCGGTCTTTTATCTATCTTACTTCGTCCGGCCAAGAATTCGAAGCTTTGATTCCACAGGATCGCCAGGCCCTTTTTCCTCCAGCAAGAACCTACGTGGGCAAGGAATTGATCGTATCCGGTTTTTTAGAGGAATTTGAAGGCCGGCCCCAAATGATGATCTTTTTCCCCCGCCAGCTCCGCTCAGCCGCTGACCGGAAATGACCTGGCTGTCCTCAAAGAAGAGGGGACGGTTTTCGTTGAGAACCGTCCCCATTTTGATATACGACTACCAGGATGTAAAAGTCGTTATTTCGTTTTCATTAGGGCGAACAAGTTTGACACAGGGATTTTGTTAGATTATAAAAACTACATCTTTTAACTTAAAACCTCGAGAAAGCGATTGAGTGGCGATTATAAAGCTGACCATGTCTTCTCAGTATTGAAAAAGGGAAATATGTATAAAAAAATTGATCAAGAAATTCGTGAGCGATTAGAAAAAATTGTCGGCCCTGAGGATGTGATTTTCGACCCGGAGAAGATGGCCGGCTACAGCCACGATGAATTTTCTCTCCTCGACATCAGGCAAGCCCCGGAAGTTGTAGTCAAGCCGGAACGGGCTGAAGAAGTTGCCGCCGTCTTGAGACTGGCCGATGAGGAACGAATTCCGGTCACTCCGCGCGGCGGGGCCACCGGTCTCTGCGGAGGATGTGTGCCCCTCTACGGAGGCATTGTCCTCTCGCTCGAGAAAATGAACAGGATCGTCGAGATCGACCGGGAAAATCAGATGGCGGTTGTTGAGCCTGGCGTGACCTTGATGGAATTTGCCAAAGCCGTCGAGGAAGCGGGCCTCTCGTTTCCGCCGCATCCTGGAGAAGAAAGCGCCATGATGGGCGGGCTCATCGCCACGAACGCCGGGGGGAGCCGCGCGGTCAAATACGGCGTGATCAGAAATTATGTGCGGGGGCTTGAAGTCGTGCTGCCTGAGGGGAAGGTTATCCGTTTGGGCGGAAAGTTCATGAAAAGCAGCACAGGCTACAGTCTTCTTCATCTTTTTATCGGCTCTGAAGGAACCTTGGGAGTGATCACCCAGGCCGTCATCCAGCTTCTTCCCCCGGCCCAGCTAACAAGGTCCTTGGTCATCCCGTTTGGAGACTTGGAGAGCGCTATCGAATCGGTCCCCCTTTTGATGAGCAGAAAGGTCATGCCCATGGCCGTCGAGTTTATCGAAGAGGAAGTGATCCGCATCACCGAGGACTATCTCAACAAGCGTTGGCCCTCTTCAGCAGGGAAGACGTATCTGCTTATTATCCTCGATGCCTCGGCCGAAGAGGAGATGGATAGGCTCTCCCAGGTCGTGGCCGAGATTTGTCTGGAAAAGGGAGCCATCGATGTGTTTATCGCCGACACTCCGAAAAAACAGGAGACGGTGCTCGAGATCCGGAGCAAAATTTATGAGGCGATTAAATCCCATACGATCGAGATTCTGGACATCTCTATCCCCCGGGCAGAGATTCCCGAGCATGTCAAGCGTGTCCGCGAGGTCTCCCAGAAATACGCCATCTGGCTTCCCACGTTTGGTCACGCGGCCGACGGAAACGTCCATACGCACATCATGCGGGCCCGTTATGCGGATGGCAGGATGATCACTGTCCCTGAAGAAGAGTGGCGGACCAAGGTCGATAAAGTCCGCGAGGAGCTTTACGCCGACGGCAAGGAGAGAGGGGGAGTTATTTCCGGAGAGCACGGCATCGGAGTCGTCAAGAAGCCTTTCCTTTCTTTAGTTTTGGATGAGGTGCAGGTTGAGCTGATGAAGGGGATCAAGCGGCTTTTTGACCCTCATCACATTCTGAACCCGGGCAAGATATTTGATTGAAATTATCTGAATAGACAAGCCGCGTCTTTTGCGTTATGCTATGGATGCTTTCCATGATACCAGAAAGGGGCTGAGCTTCTCATGGGCTGACATGAGGATACTCGTTATCGGCGGGACACGCTTTTTCGGCTACCACATCGTCAAGAAACTCCTGGCCGACGGCCATGAGGTGACGCTCTTTAACCGTGGCCAGACACCCGACGATTCGGGAACCCAAGTCCGGCGCATCAAGGGCGACAGGAACGACCGCCAGGATTTCTTCCAAAAACTCGGAAAGGAAAAGTTCGATGTCGTCGTGGACATGATCGCTTTTCAAGCTGAGGACCGCCAATCTGCTGTGGAAACCTTCACTGGAAACATCGGCCATTTCTTCCATATCAGCACGGGCTCGGTTTATATCGTCACCAAAGATTTTCCATGCCCTCTCCATGAAGAGGACTTCGACCGGGAAATCTTTCCCAAGCCGGAAAAAAACGAAGAATGGTGGCTCTACGGATATCATAAGAGAAAGTGTGAAGAGGTGCTTCGCCAGGCTTATGAAAAACACGGATTCCCGGTGACCATTCTGCGCCTGCCGATCGTGATGGGGGAGAGGGATTACACTCTCCGGGCCTACTACTATTTTCTGCGCCTTGAAGACGGGAAGCCCATGATCCTCCCCGACGGCGGGCTCAACGCTTTTACCCACATCTACCAGGACGATATCGTCCAGACTGTTTCGGCCAACCTTCTCAATGCCGGAGCCTATGGGCAGGCTTATAACCTTGCTCAACAGGAAATCTTGACCTTGAGGGCTTTTGTCCTTGCTGCAGCGCGGGTCTTGGACCGGCAGCCGGACCTCGTCGATATCCCTACGGATGTCTTAGAGACATCGTTCCTAGGGATCTCTTTCTCTCCGTTCTCCGCGAGGAAGCCGTTCATCCTCTCCACAGAAAAGGCGCGGCGAGACCTGAATTTCTCCTTGACTCCCTTTGAGACCTGGTTGAGGAAGACAATCCTCTGGTTTAGAGAGGAATACAAGGGTGGCCCTCCGGACAACTATCGCAGCCGTGAAAGGGAAGTCGCCTTGGCTTCTCAGTATCGGAGAGCGATAAAGGAATTTGTTCCTGAGTTCCTTAAGAAATAGGAAAATGACGGAGGGAGAATCATATGGCTGACCTATCCACATCCTACATGGGGCTCGCACTGCGCAACCCCATCATCGTCGGGAGCAGCGACTTGACCGCCACAGTGAAGGGGATTATCCGCTGCGAAGAAGCGGGGGCGGGGGCTGTTTCGCTCAAGTCCTTTTTCGAGGAACAATTCGCGAGTGAAGTAGACAAGGCCGATAGGGGGTCTTTTATCTATCCCGAAGCCATGGACTACCTCGAGAGAGGGGGCCTGCTCGAATATTCCACCCAAAAAATGTGCCAGGTCATCGAAGAAGCCAAGAAGAAGGTCAAGATTCCGGTGATTGCCAGCGTCAACTGCCAGTCCTCCCGGCTGTGGCCGACCTTTGCCCATCACTTTGAAGAGGCTGGAGCAGACGCTCTGGAGCTGAACATCTATTTTCTTCCGTTTGAAACCCAGACTCCGGGCACAGAATACGAAAAGTTTCATCTCCAGATCTTAGAGGAAGTCAAAAAGGCCGTTTCCATCCCTGTTTCTGTGAAACTTTCGCATCAGCTTACCTCCATACCCTACTTGAGCCAGAAACTTGCCGAGGCCGGGTGCAAGGCGCTTGTCTTTTTCAACTGGTTTCTCCAGCCGGATATCGACATCGCCCGCCTGAAGACAAGGAACATCATCGGGAAAGGAGACTTTCACCAATCCCTCCGCTGGGTCGCTCTCTGTGCCGGACGAGTGGAGTGCGATATCGCTTCCTCCGGGGGGGTGCGCCGGGCTGACCAGGTCATCAAACTGATCCTGACAGGGGCTTCTGCCGTTCAAATTGCCTCCCTCTTCTATCAGGAGGGGCTCGAAGCTTTGCCCGGCTTGCTCAGGGGGCTCGAGGACTGGATGGAAGAGCATGCCCACCATTCCATTGATGATTTCAAAGGGGAGCTCTCCTTCAAGAGGCAACAGCTCTCATTCCGAGAGCCGGAGAAGGCTGCGGCCTATTTTCGATCCCCGTATTTGAAGACGTATTTGAAAACAGAATGAGGGGCCTCGGCCCTAAGGCATAAAATGGCTAAATCCAATAAAACGGGGGAATAATGGAAAGAGTCACAGAAATTTTTGTCGTCTTGGAAAACCGGCCTTCCACTTTGGGCGAGTTGTGCAGCCATCTGGCCGAAAACGAGATCAACATCGAGGCTATCGGGGTTTTCCAGGATACAGCCAAAATTTATGTTAAGAACCTCAACAAGGCGATGAAGCTCCTCGGCAAGCTGAATTACACGACCGAGACGCGCGATGTCCTCAAGATCGACCTGGAAAATAGACCGGGCGCCTTAGCAGAAGTGATCACTAAGCTGGGAAACAGAGGAATCAATATTGAATATTGTTACGGGACTCTAAGCAGGAAAGGAAGCGCCACTTCGATCATCCTGGATGTCTCGGATATCGATAAGGCTATCGCCATTTTGAGCGGCGAATAACCTTTCGCCTTCCTCAAGCGCGCTCGTCTTTAGCCTTCCTCATCTCCAGAGTTCTCTGGAGCGTGTCCAGGAGGAGAATGTAGTTCACTGGTTTGGTGATAAATTTCTCGAGGTTGGCCATTCTCTGGTCCACTTTAGCCATGAGCGATTCGGGGGCGAGGATGAAAAGGGGGATGACTTGAAAGCTTTCATCGTGGCTAATGATTTTGATGCTGGCGTGAGAGTCCTCATGGGATGTCAGGAAGTCCAGGAGAATGATGTCGGGATAATGCTCTCTGGCCGCTTTTAGGCCTTCTCTTGCCGTGGGAGAAAATAAGACTTCGTACCCCGCCTGCTTGAGCCTGGCCTCGAGCTCATTCACGAAATTGAGGTCTTTGTCGATGACGAGGATTCGGCCTTCTTTTTTTTGGACTTGGTCGGTTTCCAGGATCGCGCTTTTCACCATTTCGAGGAGGACACCCGGGTTATATGGCTTGGTCAAATAATGCTTCGCCCCTTTTTCCATGGCCAAGAGCTCGTCGGCCTGGCCTATTTTCGCCGTCAGATAGATGATAGGGATAGACCATGTTAAAGCTGATTTTTTCAGCATATCACAAACCATGTGGCCATCCATGCCCGGCATCATGATATCCAGGATGATCACGTCGGGCCTCTCTTTGCGGGCGATTTGAAGCCCCTTAGTCCCGTCTTCGGCCACAAGCACCTCATAACCCTCGATCTGAAGCCTCGCCTGAAGCATCTTGACGAAATCCAATTCGTCATCGATGATCAAGATGCGTTTATCTTCCATAAAAATTCTTCCCTTTGCCCTTATTTTAGCTCAAAGGGATCGGCCGAGCAAGTCCTTTCCCCTCTCATTTAGTCGTACTTCGAGCCTCGAAGGGAGAATCAAGCTCCGACGACGGAGTCGATGATATAAAGAAGGTCTCCAGACTCGACTGGTTTAGAAATGAATCCCTGAGCGCCGATTTCCCGGGCTTTTTCCTCGAGCTTTTTAGGGGACAAGAGGCTGGACATGATGAAGACAGGGATATGCTCTGTTTCTGGAGATTTTCGTAAATTCGCGAGCACAGTATCCCCTCCGCCTACCGGCAGGATCAGATTCAGGAGAATCAGGTCGGGCTTCTTCTGGAAAGCCTGCTTCAGTCCGCTCACTCCGTCGAGGGCTATGTTGACTTCGTATCCGTGCTCCGTGAGGCAAGGGGTCACAATTTTGGCAAAGGTCGTGTCATCGTCAATGATCAGGATGCCTTTGGCCTTTTGCTTTTCGGCGGCCGGCCTTTTTTGGGACTCTGCCCCCAGCGCAGGTTTCTTCTCTGAGGGAATCTTGAAGTCAGAGAGGGTCCCTTTGAGCATCTCCTCGATTTTCTCTTCCTTTTTAGTTACTTTTACGGGCTTTTTCTTAAATTCCTTTTCAATTTCCGCCAGCTTTTCCTTGAAACTCGGTGGTGCTGTTGGGACGGGCTTGGCCTTCACTTTTTCCTCTTCTATTTCGGGTCGGACATATTTTTCGATGGTCTTAAAAAGCTCTCGGGGATCATAAGGCTTTCTGACATAGGCAAGAATCCCCTCCTGCAAACAGGCCTTCATAAAGTCTGGCGATCCAACGGCTGAAATGGCAATGATGGGAATATTTTCTGTCTCTTGACTTCTCTTGAGCTTTATCGTTGCATCGAGTCCATGCATATCCGGCAAGATCATATCCATGAGAATCAAATCGGGCTTTTCTTTTTTGGCGGCTTCAATTCCTTCTTTGGCCTTGCCCACCGATATCACACGATAACCTCTGGCCTCCAGGCGAAGTTTGATCAGTTTGTTCTGATCAGGCTCGTCTTCGATGACCAAAATCTTAGGCATCTTCAACTCCTGCTATTGGCTGAGCCATTTGCCCAGCTCAACCGCCTCCTCTGGATAGGAGAGGATTCTTGTCTCCAGCCTAATCCTATCCCTCAGAAAATCGCTGTTCGAAATGTACTGTTTGAGATTTTCCTTCATCCTGTCCAAGACAAAAGGGGCGTCCTTTTTCTTGGTTTCAGGCAGAATGAGGAAAAAATGCCCTCTGTTGTACATAACCGTGTCCGCTCTCCGCCGCAGAGATTTCTTGAGCAAGTCTTCCATCTCTTTTACGGAGCTATCCGTCCTCTCCGGAGATTCGCGGCTGAAATCCTCTAAGTTGAGGACGAAGAAGATAATCACAGAAAAAAAGCTTTTCCTCTCTGCCGCCTCCTGGATCATATCGGAGAGGTATTGATTGAGTCGCTCTTCAAACGTCAATTTCGGAAGGGAAAAGGTGACGGTTGTCCCATGGCCGACTTCACTTTCAACGTGCATCTCTCCTTGGTGCAGCTCTACAAGTCCTTTGACGATTGAGAGTCCCAGGCCGGTCCCTTTTTCGCCCGGGCCATCCTTGCGGCCGAATTGGGTGAATTTGTCGAAGATATCGGGCAAATCTTCTTCGGCAATTCCGATTCCCGAATCCCGGACGCTGCAGATGATGGCGTTTTCTTTTTCTTCGGCAGAGATCTCGATGAATCCTTGGGGGGTGAATTTGAGGGCATTATCCACTAAATTGGTGAGAATCTGGTTGAGTTTGTCCTCGTCGCCGTAAGCCAGGATGGCCTTTTCCGGGAGATTCAGCCTCAAGTCGAGTCCCTTCTCCCTGGCTTTGGCCTCAAAAGCCAGGGAGATCATCTTGAGGAGGTTGGGAACGTCGACTTCTTCTTTTTTGAGCTCCACTTTTCCGGCTTCGATTTTGGAAACGTCGAGCAAACCATTGATGATGCGGGCCAGGCGTTCGACATTATTCTTGGCAATCCCCAAAATCTCTGTCTGCTGGTCGTTGATCTCGCCCGGAACTTTTTCCAGGATGAGATTGATAGCCTCTTTGGTGATGGAAAGGGGGGTTCGAAGCTCATGGGAGACCGTATTGATGAGGTCGTCCTTGAGCTTTTCCAGGCGAATGTGCTTTTCGATCTCCATCTTCAGCTGTTCGGCCTGCTTGCGTTCAGTGATGTCCCTTACCGTCACGAGATAGGCCGGCCTGTTTTGCCACTCAATATCAACGACTTGCATTTCTCCTGTCTTTGTCTGCTCGCTCTCGGAGGGGATTTCGATCTCGGCGGCTTTTCCGTGGGCCAGAGGATAACCGAAAGGCTTGCCCAAGAAATCTTTCTCCAGGCGGCCGAAGAGCTCTTCGGCGGCCGGATTGGCAAATTTCACCACTGCATTCTGGTCCACGATGAGGATGGAGTCGGCATTTTTCCCGATGATGTTGAAGAATCGGGCCTCCGCCGCAGTTAGCTGTTTCGAGACCAGGTCAAGGCGAGTTTCGAGATTCCCCTCGGATTGATCTCCTTTTTTGGGTTTAAGTCCGGCGAGTTTCCCCGAAAAAAAATTCGGCATCGATAAGATCGATCAGTTATTTTTATTTTTCGGCTGTATTTTATAGAAGATGAGTGGATAAAGCAAGAAGATGCGGGGGAACTAGCGAGGTTTTCTTGGGCGTTTACGGGGTGAAGAATTTTTCCGCGGTTCGGTATCCAAGGGCCAGAGGGCGAGTCCGGAGAGCTCGGGTTGGGGGAGGCGCACCCTTTTTGCCCCTCTAAACGACAAGATCATGATTTCTGCCACAAAAATGCGACACCCCGGGAAAAGATGGCCGCCAAAAGCCCGTCCTTCTTTATTTGATAGAACGATATGGGCATGAACAAAAGACTTGCCATCCTTGAGAGAAATATTGCCGGTGAGGCTGCAGATCTCAAGCTCGCCCTCAAATTCCTTTGTCTCGTACCGGCCTTGTTCGGGGAGGAAAATCCCAACTGCAGCTTTGGTCAAGGCGCCTATCCCAGAGATTTGGCCTAAGAGGATCTTTTCTCTGGTGGCTAACTTCTGCAATTCTTCGAGAAGGCCGGCACCCGGCGGGAGCCGGCGGATAATCACGTCTTTGACCTCGATCGGACTCATCTTGAATCCTCCATATCACGAAAAAAATATCTAAGGGGAAAGCCTCAGATGAACAGAGTGACATCCGACTGCTGGGCCTGTTCGATGAAAAAAGCCACTCCCACGCAGGCAGACACCTCATCGATCATCTTTTCTTTGGGAATTTCCATTACGTCCATGCTCATCTGGCAGCCGTACATTTTTACGCCCAGGTCGATGGCCATCTGCCTCAGTTCGATGAGCGAAGGGACGCGCTTCGCCTTCATCATCTTCTTAAACATCCAGCGGCCGATGCCGGCGAAGCGCATCTTGCTTGGAGTCGCCCGTTCGATATCGCCGCCGTACATCCAGCCGAGAAGACGGCCGAAAAGACTCTGTCCCGTGCTTGCCTTTTTCTTGAGGGCGCGCAGACCCCAGAAGGTGAAGAACATGACAACTTCCATATTGGAGGCGGCGGCCCCGGTGGCGATAGCAAAGGCGGCAAACAATTTATCCATATCCCCGCTGAAGACGATCATCGAGAGCTTTTTTCTCTTTTCTTCCGGGTTTTCTTCCGCCATCTTCAGGACTCCTTAGAGAAGGATAAAAAACTACACAATTTTAATTATACCAAACCTATAGAAATTATAGAAATGGTATAGATTAAACGGCCTCATCCATTGCTGTGACAAACCCGAATTATTGAGAATGGATAAAAATTTCTTATTTTTCGTCGGGTTGCGGATAAAGCAGCGCGTTCAGCAG
>CAZKEW010000055.1:11117-12819 GCA_964551885.1 uncultured Eubacteriales bacterium | reverse complement strand
GCTGAATGCTCTGCTTGATATAGGGCAGATTTCTTTCCTGGAAAGAAGGCTCTCTGTCTTTATCTGGCTTTTGGGTTTCATCGACAGTGCGATAGACCGTATAGGCCTGGGAGAGGAGGGTCGGACTAGCAGAACCGCTGGCTATTCCGGAAAGATAGTCATTTTTCCGGGAATACTCGGCATATTTTGCCATGAAATTGTTTATCCGGGCAAGGATATCACCATACCGCTTTTGTCTCTCCGAGCCCTGGCTCACCCAATCCATAAAACCTTTCTCATAGGCCTCTTTTTTGCTGAACAGGGAGACTTTGTCCATCCCCTCGATCTTCCCTTGGTAATTTTTCAGGGAATTGTACAAACCCTTGAGCCGTCCGGCGTACTTGATCTCGATCTCCCGATTGCCCTTGCCGGCATTTTCATAGAAGGCGATGATGTCCTTGAATTGGTCCATCCTTCGCGAAAGGGATTCTTTGTCAAACCTGACCTCAGAAAGGGTGTAATTGCGGTAGGTTCGACCGGGATAGCCCATGACAAAGGTGAAGTCGCCGTCCTTCACGCCCTCGAGAGAAATCTTCAGAATAGTTTTTGGCTTGTAAGGCACATTATCGCGGCTGTAATCGACCCCTATCCCCTCTTTGGAGACATATGCCCGCAGGAAAGAAAAATCGCAGGTGTGCCTCGGCCACATCCAGTTGTCCACCTCGCCACCGAAGTTGCCGAGGTCTTGAGGAGGGGCATAGACGAGCCGCACATCCTTGATTCGCTCGAATTTATAGAGATAGTAGTGGTTCCCGCTGTACATGCGCGCCACAGTGCAGCGGAGGCCTTTGCCCCCTTTTTCTGCTTCGGCAATGAGCTCTTTCTCTGCTTTTTCGAGGGCATTGTATATCTGCAAATAGGTCATGCCGGGCTTGATATTCTTCAGGATTAGGTCTGTTACTTCTTCGTAGCCGAGAAGAACATCAGCGGTATATCCCGGGGCAGGTATTTCTTCTTCGCGGGTGCGGGCAAGAAAGCCGTTCTCGATGTAATCTTTCTCCTTCGTGGAAGCTCTCTGGATCGCGCCGAAGGCGACGTGATGGTTTGTCAGGATCAGGCCTTCCGGAGAAACGAACTCGCCCGTTCCTCCCCCTAAGTTGACGACAGCGCTCATTAGTCCTGTGCCATCCTTTCTGTAAAGGTCCTCTGGGTTCATCCTGAGCCCCAATGCTTTGAGGTTCAGGTCCTTCATCTGGTGCGGCATCCACATGCCCTCGTCGGCATGGCCGAGGAAAACAAAGGCTAAAATACCGATCCAAACAAAATTCTTCCGCAAAAATATCATGGCTCATCTCCTTTCTTCGGCTTCATCTTTCAAAAATTAATTCATACCTTTTATGAAGGCTGAAGTCAACTTCATTCAGCTTGTCTCAAGAGACCTCTTTTGGCATAATGAAAAAACGGGGACGGTTCTCCCGGAGAACCTTCCCCATCTTTTAATACCGCCAATTTTAAGTAAGCTTTTATCTTTCTTTGTTTCTGGCTATAATAGTATGCCGCGGGGAGTAGCGCAGCCTGGTTAGCGCACAGCGTTCGGGACGCTGGGGTCGGGGGTTCGAATCCCCCCTCCCCGATTCTTTTTGTCCTCCCCTTGATTCTTTCCGCGGAAGATTTCTCTCTAAACGACTCTACTCTAAAGTTTGTCGATCTCGATTAATTCATA
>CAZKEW010000055.1:0-11017 GCA_964551885.1 uncultured Eubacteriales bacterium | reverse complement strand
TTCACCCGCTTGAGGTTGATTTTGACCTCCTCATCGTCCTCGCCGATAAGGCCGTCGGCGATGATCACAGGAAGGCCGGTCTTCTCAAGAGAAAACCCATGCTGTCCGGCAAGCTGGGAATAATCGACGGCATTCGACCTCATTCCGGCATAGAGGGTGTTTGTGTCCGTAAAAAAAGCGCGAGGCGTCTTGTTCTGAAGTTGGCGGATGATTCCGTCAAGCCAGCCCGGCTTGATATAACCAGTGTTCCCTTTTTCGCCGAAGTGAATTTTCAGGACGACAAAGGAATCCTTCTCGATTTTCTGATTCAGGCCGAGCTCGAGATAAAGCTTCTCGGCTTTTTTGGACAGGGATTTCTCCCCCTCTCTCTTATCTGCGGGAATAAAATAAACTTTGCTCTTCATGATGACGCCAACTCCTCCTCTACTCATCAAGAACGGCTTTGGCGGCGCGTGAGCTTGAACCAGGCTCAAATTTATAGCCCAACGATCCTAATGTTTTTTCCAGCGCATCCGAGGCAAAATAGATCTGAGAAGAAGAGAGATTTCCCATATGCCCCATCCTAAAAACCTTTCCCGCTGTCTCCGCCAGTCCGCCGGCCACAACAACTCCGTTTTCATAATAGAGGCTCCGGAAACGTTTGTCCTCGACACCCTGGGGATAATTGATCACCGAAAGAGTATCGGCCAGAAAGGGCGCTTCCGTGAAAAAAGCAAAGCCAAGACGGGCTAAGCCCGCCCGAATAGCGCGGGCAAACCGCCCATGACGGATAAACCTCTGTTCCATCCCCTCCTCAAGGACGATCTGGGTGCTCTCATAGAAGCCCCTGATCTCGTTGACGCAGGGAGTGGAAAAATACTTTGACGGCTCTTTCATGATGGGCAGCCAGCGGAGAAGGTCAGAATAATAAGCCGGAATGGCCTTCATCCTTTTCCGTTTTTCCATAGCCCGCTCAGAGGCGACCAGAATGGCAAGTCCTGGCGGCGCGCCGAAACACTTCTGGGCAGCGGTGAGGATGACGTCGATGCCCCAATCATCCATCCTCTCCTCAATCCCTCCAGTGGCGCAAACGCCGTCTACGATGAAAAGGACATCCCGGCCTCTCAGGACTTCGGCATAATCCCGGACAGGAGCGCATGTGCCCGTGCAGGTGTCCACATGAGTGGAAACCAGGACACTATATTTTTTAGCCGCAAGCTTCTTTTCCAACTCCTCGGGCAGCACCGCCCTTCCCCACTGGCTTTCCACAAGGTCATGGTCGAGGCCAAAGCTCCGGCAGATCTCGGCCATGCGGCTGCCGAAAAACCCCTGGGAAAGGATGAGGACATTGTCTCGCTTATCAACTGTGTTGAGAAGGGCCATCTCCATGGCCAGTGTGCCTGCGCCCGCGATGATAAAAGCCTCTCCCCGCTCGCAGAACACGATCTTTTTCAGGTTCACCAAGGCGGCCGTCAATTCCTCGACCATCTCCGGCCCGACATGTGAAACGGTCGGCAGCGCTAAGCTGCTGATGATTCGAGGATGAACGGGGCTCGGTCCAGGGATCAGAAGAAGTTTTTCTCTCACTCTTCTCTCTCCTCAAAAAAGTCCCCCCCATTTTCATTAAATGCCGAGGATAAATCAAGTTTTTCACGGCCGGCAAAAATTTCAAAGCAAAATGATATTGACAAGGTCACCGAATTTGAAATAATCGAATAGCGTCGGATATTCAAAGAACGAATCTTCAAGAAGAGAAAAACAAAGGAGGAAAAAATGAGGAGAATCCAGGCAATAATCCTTGCCCTAGTTCTTTTCTTTCTTCTTTATCCTTTAGGCTATGCTCAAAAAAGCCCAACTCAAGCCGGGGTGTCCATCATCCCGAAGCCTGAAAAAATGGAGACAAAATCAAGTTCTTTCTACCTTAATCCAAACACAAAGGCCGTAGTTGATTCCAAATTCGACGAAGGGCTTGCCGTGGGAGAAGAGCTGGCTTCGAAGCTTCGGCAAGCGACCGGTTACCCCATCGAGCTCCTGAAGGCTGACGGAAAAAAACACAGGAATTCAATCGTGCTCAGGACGAGCGACAGCCTCGCCAAATTAGGGAACGAAGGATATCTTCTTTCTGTGAACAAGGATTTGGTAAAAATCGAAGCCCTTGCCCCGGCCGGGCTCTTCTACGGCGTTCAATCCTTCTATCAATTGCTCCCGCCTCAGATTGAAACGTCTCAGGCCGCGACCGACATTTCTTGGTCTATCCCCTGTGTTAAGGTCGAGGACAAGCCGCGGTTTCTCTGGCGAGGAGTCCATCTCGATGTCGGCCGCCATTTCTTCACCAAAGATGATGTCAAAAAATACATCGATTATCTCGCCATGTACAAAATGAACACATTCCACTGGCATCTGACCGAGGACCAGGGCTGGAGGATCGAGGTCAAGAAATATCCCAAACTGACGGAAATCGGCGCCTGGCGGAGGGAGACGATGTTTGACGGAATACCTCATGGCGGATTCTACACCCAGGAGGAAATCCGCGAGGTCGTTGACTATGCCAGAAAGCGGTTTATCACCGTTGTCCCGGAGATCGAGATGCCGGGCCACTCGCAGGCCGCGCTTGCTTCTTATCCAGAGCTCTCCTGCTCCGGAGGGCCGTTTAGGGTCGGCATGGAATGGGGAATCATCTATGATGTCTATTGCGCCGGGAACGAAAAAACCTTTGAATTCCTCCAGGACGTGCTCTCGGAAGTCATCGACCTCTTCCCCAGCGAATTTGTGCACGTCGGCGGGGATGAGGTTCCTAAGCTCCGCTGGCAGAACTGCGTCAAGTGCCAAGCCAGGATCAAAGCCGAGGGTTTGGCCGACGAAAATGAACTTCAGAGCTACTTTATCAAAAGAATCGAAAAGTTCCTCAGCTCGAAAGGAAAAAGACTTGTGGGATGGGACGAGATCCTCGAAGGCGGCCTCGCTCCCAATGCCACAGTCATGTCCTGGCGGGGCATCGTCGGAGGGATTGAGGCGGCCAAATCCGGCCATGACGTTGTCATGACGCCCACGTCCCACTGTTATTTTGACTATTACCAGGGCCAGTTTGATGAGCCAAAAGCCATCGGAGGATATTTGCCCATCGAAAAAGTCTATTCCTACGAACCCGTGCCTGCTGAGCTCATTCCGCAAGAGGCCAAACACATCCTCGGCGCCCAGGCCAATATATGGACGGAATACATGAACGACTTTACCCAGGTGGAATATATGCTCTTGCCCCGGATGTTAGCCCTGAGTGAAGTCGTCTGGTCAAAAAAAGAATCACGCAATTATCAGGATTTCAGCCGCCGGATTGTCCCCCATTATGAACGCCTCGCGGCGAAAGGGACCAATTTCAGGCTTCCTCCTCCCGATGGCCTTGGAGGAAAGAGAGCCATCGCCAGCCCGAAAACGGTCGACATAACTCCCCCCTATCCTCAGGCAGAAGTCCGGTACACCTTAGACGGCTTAGAACCGACGCGGGAATCTCCTCTTCTCAGCCAGGCGAATCAGATCGATATCACTGGAAGCGCCATCCTGAAGGCACGCACAATTTTGCCGAGCGGAAGAATGAGCCGTGTGGCAAAAGCAGCTTTTAGCCTTATTGACCCGGAACAAAACGGCCTGGAGTATGCCTATTTTGAAGGCAGCTGGTTCAGGCTTCCCGACCTCGCCGCCCTGACTCCGGTAAAGACGGGCCGAGTTTTCGATACTACCCTTGAGCCTGCCGGATCCCGGGAGAACGACTTCGCCCTTTTGTTCAAAGGGTATGTTCAAATTGATAAGCCGGGCGAATATACGTTTACGACCATCTCTGACGATGGAGCTCTTATCGTCATAGGAGATACTGAAGTTGTTCACAACGACGGCGTGTTCGGCATCAAAGAAGTCAGCGGGAAAATAACCCTCGAGGCAGGAAAACACCCCCTCGAAATTTCCTATTTTCAGAAGTCGGGAGGACGCACCTTAGAAATTCTCTGTGAAGGTCCTGGCGTGGAAAAGCAAAACCTTCCACCCCATTGGCTTTTTATCAAATAGAGGAAGAACGCTTCGCTTTTTTCCGGAGAGAGCGGATGCATTTCACCATTTTTCTCTCCTGCTCTTCCATCGACTTCACAAGGGCAAACTGCACGCGGGCCCTGTCTAAATTCTGACCCGGCCTGTGGATTCTGAAATAGACATCGCCCTCGAGATAGTCCGTGAGAAAGCGAAGGCCGATGGTGAAGGTGATCAGCCTGCCGGAGAAAACAAGAAGATCGAGCTCCTTCTCGATAAGAAACTCGCGGGCCTCCTCAAGGTAGCCCTCGGCCAGCGCCCTGAACATCTCCATTTCCATCTTCACCTTGGCCAAGTCCTTTTCATCCTCTGCGGAGAAGCTTGTCGTGGTCCTGACCATATCGCCAAAGTCATAAAGGGCTGAACCCGGCATGGTAGTGTCGAGGTCGATGACGCAGATGGCTTTTCCCGTCCTGTCATCAAAGAGAACGTTATTGATCTTGGTGTCGTTGTGAGTGATCCGGAGCGGCAGACTCCCGTCTTCCAGGGCGCCGGTGACAACAGAGATCATGGGTTCGCGCTCGAGGACAAAGGTGACGGCGTCTTTGGCTCCTTCTGCCCACGCGTGAGCATCTTTTTCCAGCACTTCCTTGAATCTGGCAAAACGCCGGGGAGTATGGTGGAAAAAGGGAATCGTCTCATGAAGAGATGAGGCGGGGAGGTCGGCCAGGAGCTTTTGAAAACAGCCGAACGCACGGCCGGCCTCGTAAGCCTGCTCAGGCTTTTTGGCGACATCGACGATATGGGACTCGCCGACATAATGGTAGGCCCGCCAATAGTTCCCATCCGAGGAAAGATAAAAGCTTTTTCCCGATTTTGAACGGGCCAGGTTGAGTGTCTCACGGTTTGGATTTCTTCCCGGAATCTTCTCCAGCTTTGCCCGGATGTGCCTGGTGATCTTCTCGAAATTGGACATCAGCCGCTCCGGGTCCCGGAAAACGTAGTGGTTGATCCTCTGGAAGATGAAATGCTCTCCGGCATCCCTGTCCCTGGCTTCCACCAGGAACGTGTCATTGATATGCCCGACTTTCAAATATTTATGGCTGACATAGTCTCCTTCAATCTCGAAATTGGCGAAGACGTCTTTCAAATCATATTCTTTTTCTTTCAGTAGCGCCTTCCTCACTCTCTGATTTTCTCGGGATAAACACCCTTTCTGATGAGCGCCTGGATGCGGGACCGGACGAGAGGAACATCCTCAGGATAAGTCACACCGAACCATTTTTCTGTTGTCGGGATGCACTTTACCCGGGCTTTTCCTGTCTTGACCAGTTCATTGACCGCAAAAGGAATGAAATACTCGGCTTCGGCGTTTTGGCCCGCGCGTCTAAGAAATTCAGCGAAACCCTTCTCTAAATGGCTGAACAGAGTCGGCGTAAACCCCCAAAAGTTCAACGAGACAATCTCGTCCCCGCTCAATTTGATCCAGCGGCCGTTCTCATCAAGCATCTTGGCTGCTTCCCCATCTCTCTCGATCTTTACCCTCTCCACGACTTCAGAAAGATATCCCTGGTCGTCGAGCGCGCAGATAGCGCGGGAAACATAGCCAAAATCTGAAAGAGTGTTATTGAGGCGATAGCCGACAAAAACGTACTCATCGAGAGCTTCGGAGTCGGAGCGCGAAGAGCTTTTTTCGAGCCAGGCGCTGAGGTCCCGGTAAGCGCTCGGGCCATAAAAATCATCGGCATTGATGGCGGCAAAAGGAGAGTGGACAGCGGCCCGGCTGACCAGGACGGCATGCGCCGTGCCCCATGGTTTTTGGCGCTGACCTGGAATAGGAAACGAGCTCGGGAGGCCTAACTCGATTTCTTGAAACGCATACTCAACAGAGACCCGCCCCTCCCAGTAGCTTCCGATAGCCTGACGGAAGGCTTCCTCGATCTGCTTCCTGATGACAAAGACCACCCGGCTGAACCCGGCCTGAACGGCGTCATAGAGGGAATAATCCAGGATCGTTTCTCCGGAAGGACCGACAGGGTCAATCTGCTTCAGGCCTTTGTAGCGCTTGCCGATGCCGGCCGCAAGAACGAGAAGGGTGATTTCGCGCATTCCTTTTCCTTCGTTAGGTTAGCTCCCATTTATAACATAGCCGAAAAAATGATGTCAAAAACATCTTTATTTATTTATTGACATTCGTCTTTTGTTTAATTAACATTCTAACCAGGATCAAAGGGGAAAAGAGTCAGGCTATCACAAAGCAAAATATAAATTAAAAAAATTTTTTAAGGAGGGCTAATGGAAAAAAAGCCTAAACCATCAAAGGGAAAACATGATCATTGGAAAACTCTTATCGACAAGCTGGAAACAAAAGGGAAGATAGCTGAAGTGCATCTGATCCTGATTAAACCCATAAAGCCGCCACAACCAGTGCCCGGTCATCCTGATGAAAAGTATAATTACAAGGCTTATGTTCACGGGAAAGGATCAGAGTATTACGGCACATTCAAACACCGTGAAAGTTGCACCTGGGACCCTGAGCCTGGGTCCTAATTCTCCGGCTCTTTAGACTAATCTTCTCTCTTTGACCTTATTATTCCTGTACTGAGTTCTAGTTCAAAAAGATGAATTCCTGAAGTTTCTCACTTTTTAGAGCGGCTTAATAGGTTCGCAGATGTCGATGATGAATTTCTTCTGAGGCTTTTTATTTTTTCGGACTTGGTTTTGCCGCGCGCGGCTTCTTTTTCGCAGCCCCGAAATCGACCCAGTTTTCCATGAAGCGGCGGCTGCCGATTGCACTCCCTTCCGCAAGCAGCGACTCGAAAATAGCCTTGAGGTGCGCGTAGGGAAGAGTACCGATGATCATCCGGTTATTAACGATCAGCGTCGGGGTCGAACGGATACCATGGGCGTATTGTTCGGAAGTTTTTTCATATTCGGCGCCCGTGTCGATGATCTTCTGGACGAGGTCTTTGGTCGCCTGATCATCAAGGGCCGCCTCCACTCCATATTTTTTGGCCAGTTGCGCCCGCCATTCGGGGCTTTTGGCCTTCTCAAAATTCTCAAAGATTTCGTCGTGAATCTTGCTGAATTCGGCCGGGTCATAAGCAGCCATGAAAGAGAGGTCACAGGCGCCCGGATGTCTGTCTTTATCGACGACCTGGTTGCATTTGGCCTCGAGCGGGAAAAACTGGAAGGCGATGTTGATTTTCCCCTCGTACTCCTTCTCGAGCAGCTTCAGCTGCTTATAGAGGAAGAGGCAGTCCGGACAGAGAAAGTCTACATATTCGATGACCCGGATGGGTGCGTCCTCGAAATGCTCGGTCGCTTTGGCCGTCCAGAAGGGCGAAATCAGGCTTGGATCGTTGACCTCGGCAAGGCTGTAATATTCTTTGACGACGCTGGTGGCTACACCACCCAATTGAGCTTGCTTTTTGGCTTGATAAAAGAGATGAAAACCATAGGCCCCGGCAAATAAGACAATGGCGAAAACCACAAGATATTTGACCGATGGGGCCAGAAAAGAACGAACTGTCTCAAAAGCTCCCTTCCCCGCTCCTGCCAGGGCATACTTCCAGAAAAGAGCAAAACTGAGGAGAGAAAAGAGATAATAGCCGCTGCAAAGAAGGCAAAGGCTCTTCAGAAAAAAAACGGAGTAAATGAGAAGCCCGATGACGCCGAGAGCGTTGAGCAGGGAGAGCGACTTGTTGGTGCGCTCAAAGGGCGCCGAGGGAAATAGAGATCCCAGGACGACGATCGCCCCGACAATGAGGCCGAAATACCCCATCGGGACTCCCCGAAATTGAGCGATGGAAGAATAGGCGGAGCTGTCGCAATTGAAAAAGGTGCTGATATCACAAAAAGACCCCGTAAATATGGATTCCGGAAAATTGGCGTTAAAGAAATGGCGAATCGTGAGCATCGAGGCGGCGATCATTCCCGCTCCAGAGATGAAGCTCCAGAAGCGTCCGAAGCCGCTGCCTTCAAGCGTCAAGGATCTTTTTATCCGTAGCCTCCTGTGTTTGAAATTCCGCTATTTTATCAAAGAAAAAAATTTATTGTCCCAGAATTGCTAATTGAGCGGAAAACCTATTTTGCGGGCTCTCCGGTGATCTTGTAATTCTTGCCTTCAAAGGTCACGATCAGGTTCTCGGCAACAGAAAGGTATTTGGCGATCCCGGGTTTCTCGCTGATTAGGCGGAAGTACGCTTCTGAATTAAATTGGATCTCCTCGACAGGGTCCCCTTCCTTATAAACGCTGTCTACCCAGAAGCCGTCCTTGAGGTAAAACGTCTTGTCCTCTTTGTAGCGGATCTGCTGGGAGACGACCTGAGGCGCCTGCTCCTGAGCTTTGAACTGCTGAGTGGCCTGGGACAGCTTGACCGCTCCGGCCCCTGTGGTTTTTCGCGCGGCAAGGGCATCCTGGGCTTCGGGCGCAGCGGCAGCAATGGAAAGCTTTTCCTTTTCTGTGACCAGGAAGGATGTGTAGGGCGTAACGATGCCATACTTCACGCCAAGGTTCCGCACCTCATCGACCAGCTCATTCTCGTCTCCATGCAGCCGGATTTGCTCGAGGAGGTAGCCGATGCGCCGGGCGGCCCAGAGGCGCGGCAGGAAATTATAAGCTTCATCCTGGACAAGCTTTTGATTTTCCAGGGCAAATCTTTTCTCCTCTTTTCCTACTTTTCCCATAAGATTAATAGAGATTGGACCGGTTCCTTTGTATTTCCCCAGGACAACGAGCTGGGACCCCTTGAAGAGATCAGGCAATGTCTGAGGATAAGACTGGAAAGTCTCTATTCCTTTGAAGCCCAAGGCCAGGTCAGCGAGAAGGGGCGAGGACATTTTTTCGTAGTAACCAGAAATCGCCACTTCAAGGTCTTCATTCTCGCCGACATAAACAGACGTTCCCCGGTTATCCGCGGACATTCTGTCCAAGAGTTCCGTATTGACATCATAGCCGACGCCAAACACAAAGAGGCGCGACTTGGCCGTGTTGGCCGCAGTGACGTTCTTCAGAATTTCTCCGATTCCTGTGACTCCGACTGTAGGAAGGCCGTCCGTCAAAAAGAGGATATAGTTGGGCCTTTCCCCTTTGGGCATCAAGCTCAAAGCTTTGAGGAGGGCTTCGTTGATGTTTGTCCCTCCTGAGTCCTCGACGGCGCTGATGAACTTGAGGGCTTTCTCTCGATTTTCTGCGTTCGCAGGGACGAGCCTATTCGAAAAGAGAGTAACGCCGTCATCAAAATCAATGATGGAGAAATGGTCTTTCTCATTTAGGTGGTTGATAATGAAGCGGGCCGCCTCTTTGGTCTGGAGAATCTTCTTTCCGCTCATGCTCCCTGAGCTGTCGAGGACGAAAACGAGATTTTTGTTGATGACTTTTTCCTTGGCCTCGACATAGCGCGGCGCCGCCAGGAGCATAAAATAGCTGTCTTCCTTATCGGTATAGTTTAGGAAAGACATCCCGACATCATCGGATGAGAGGGAGTAATAAACGATAAAATCCTTATCCGGTTTGACATTTTTCTCCTCGAACCCCAGCGTGGCCTTGTTCGGGCCTTCTTTCCTGACAGAAACTTTGTGAGAAGGCGAATAGATGTTGGTAACAGGAACTTTCGAATCGATTTTCACCGCAATCGTCACTTCCTCGAGCGGCCTGAAAGAAAATCTCTCTGTGTTTAAGGGATAGAGGTAGCGGACGAGCCCCTTCTCCCCTTTCAGGAGCTCGGAATAAGAGAGCTGGATCCTCTTTTCGCCCCGAGCCGGAATGGGAAATACTCGCGCCCGGAACGTATTGCGGCCGATGTATTCAAGAAGCGCCGGGTCCTTCAACCGGCGGACGATATCTTCATAAATCCGCCGTGCTTCGCGGCTGTCCAAGATTTCCCCCTCGATTTTCTTATCCCCGATATACATGGCAAATTCGGAAATGGCGGCATTTTCAGGCAAGGGGAAGATAAATGTCCCTTCGATGTCCCGGTCGTGATTGTTGAGAAAAACCTGATCGATCGAAGTTTTCGCCACTTGGTCGCGAATCTCAACCTCAACTCTATGGTACTTGACCGTCAGAGGAGGGATGACCTCTCCTGGCCGGGGATGAGGAATGATAAAACCGTCAGCCAATATCTGAGGAGCAAACCCAAAAAGGAACAAGATAAGGCTAAGCCCAACTAACCAAAAAGCACGATTTTCTCTCATTTCTAACCTCCTTAAGCGCTCTTTAATGCTTCCTCTATTATATACTTCGGTGTTCAATTTTCGTTCCAAAATTTTGGCTGCTTTCAGTCTTTCCCCTGGCCCAAGAGTTGTTCAATTCTCCGTTGAAGTGCCTCAGCCGAGGGAAAAACCTCTGCCCCAGTGCCAGAAAACTTTCCTAAGTCCTGGCTTAGCAGGAAAACGCGACTAATTCCCACTTCCTTCGCGGCTTTGACATCGAAAAGCGAGTCTCCGACGACCGCGCATTCTTCTTTTTTAAGCCCGAGCTTGTTCAAGGCCTCAAAGAACGGAGCTCCCGAAGGCTTCCACAATCCGCTCTCCCGCGAGATGACGCAGTCAAACTCCAGGCCAAATTTCCGCAACAGAAATTCAACATTCTCCCGGCTGTTATTGGTGACGAGAGCCTTGCTCAAGTCCTTTTGAGACAAAAAACTCAGGAATTCCTTCATCCCTTTCTTAAGCTGAGCTTTTTCGGTGGCTTCATCTTCATATCTTTCGATGATCTCCCGCTTTCTTGATTTTTCCGGCTCCTCAAGCCCGTTGAGATAAGTCAGAATTGGCACTCCCTGAGTGCCTAACTCAGCGTTTATCTTGCTCCAGTTATAGGGAACGTCGACGATCGTCCCATCCAGGTCAAATATAAAGCCTTTTATTCCCATTCATAATTCCAGTTGTTGAGGCCAGCTAATAGATCGCCTCTCCGTCTGTAATTATGATTATAAGCCCGATTCATTCCGTTTCTTTGACGCGTCCCACCTCAAAGAGAGGCTCGCCCTTGCTTGTGGGAGGAGTGTTGATGATGTAGAGG